>JBILYJ010000583.1:0-3346 GCA_044377795.1 Reyranella sp.
CGCGTCGAAGCCCGCGCCCGTGAGTCCGAGCGAGCCTATCGCGAGCTGATCGCTCCGCTTCCGGGCGCTACGTTCACCGGCCCGGGACTGACGCGCGCGCGCCTCGTCGCCATGGGGCGCGAATCGAGCCTGCTGCTGCTCGGCAGGCCGGGCACCGATCCCGAGAATATCGCGCCCGCGATCTTCCAGGCCGCGCTCCATGAGTGCGCACGGCCTGTGCTGATCGCGCCGCCGCATCCCGGTCCCAGGCCGATGTCATCGGTCGTCGTCGCCTGGAACGGCAGCGCGCCGGCAGCCCGTGCCGTTCGCTACGCGCTGCCGTTTCTTACAAGGGCCGAGAAGGTGATGATCCTCGTGGCCGGCGTGGCGCCCGACACTGTCGGCACGCCGTTTCTCGTGCGCATGCTCGGCCGTCACGGCATCGCAGCGACGGTGGAGACGATGGATCCAGGGGACGTGTCGGGCCGCGCCCGCGGCCGGGCCTTGCTGGATTACACTCGGGAGAAGGGTGCCGGCCTGCTCGTCATGGGGTCCTACGGGCACGGAGGGCTGTCCAATTTCCTGGGGCTCGGCGGCGCCACGTCCAAGGTGATTGCTTCATGCCCCGTGCCGCTTCTGCTGGCACATTGAACGAAAGCGAGAAGGTTCGGACTCCGTGCCGGAAGACCTGTACAAGGAGCAATGAGCAACGCAGCATTCGGCAAGCACATGGTGTGGACGGTGGACCCGCGCACCCAGTCTGAAATCGGCATCGGCTATTCGAGCCTGGTGGAAGCCCAGGCGGAGGCGGTCAAACTGGAACAGGTGGGCTACAAGATCCTTCGGATCAGCCCGATGACGCTGCCCAAGCCCAATTCCTGACGAGCGCCCCCACTGGGTTGCCCCCGCTTTGGATGAGGTCGGCGCTACGACCGAGGGCATTCGTGACCAGAGCGACGACCCGGCCGCGGGGCTCTTGCTGGCCCCGCCTGCCCGCTACTTGAACTCGTACTTGTCGATCAGCCAGGGCTCGTGCTCGGCGGCATCGATCCATTCCTTCATCGCGGGATGGGCCAGCACAGCTTTGCAGTAGGCGTCGGCGTCACTGTCGAGCGTGACGTTGTAGGTCTTGAAGCGGGTTGCGACGGGCGCAAACATCGCATCGGCTGCGCCGAAGGTACCGAACAGGAATCCCTCGTCCTTCTGGAAGGCGCCGGAGAAGCGCTTGCGGCAATCGCGCCACAGGAAGGTGATGCGCTCGATGTCGGCGCGCACGCCCGGTGTCATGCCCTTGCCGGAATAGGAGGCGCGGATGTTCATCGGCATGTTGTCGCGCAGGTCGACAAAGCTCGAGTGCATTTCGGCCGAGATCGAACGGGCATGGGCCCGCGCGGCGGCCGAAGGTGGCCACAGGCCGGCCTCGGGCTTGAGGTCGTTCAGGTATTCGGCGATGGCGAGGGAATCCCATACCGCCAGCCCGCGATGCAGTAGCACGGGAACGCGGCCCGACGGGGAGCTCTTGCGGATCGTCGCCTGCGTCTCGGGCCTGTCGAGCGGCACGACGATCTCGTCGAACTCGATGCCGGCGATCCTGGCCATCAGCCAGCCGCGCATCGACCACGACGAGTAGTTCTTGTTGCCGATCACGACGGTGAACTCGGCCATGCACGCCCTCCTTGCCAGCCATCGAGTTTGGCCGGCAATGTTAACCGTTCTTCATGAATAATGTGAGCATGGCCATGTCGCTGCCGTTCGTCGACCGTTCTTCTTCTTCCTTGCCCCTGCAGTTTGTGGGTCAATCGCAGTGGAGCGCCTGGCTGAAGGCGCAGTCCGCGACGCGGCGCGCCTGGGTCGAATCGCTCGGCATCCCGGGATCGCCGGGGGACGTCGTCGTGTTGCCGGGCGATGACGGCAAGGCTTCAGGTGCAGTGCTTGTGATTCCAAATGCGCCGACCCTGTGGGACTTCGGCGCGCTCGCGTCGAAACTGCCGGTCGCGACGTGGCGTCTGGAGGGAGAGACCGCACCGGTTTCCACGACCGACGTCGCCGTGGCGATCGGGCTCGGCGCCTGGAAATTCGAGCACTATCGCGCGACCAAGAGCAAGGCAGGACCGCGTTTCGTGTGGCCCGCGGATGCCGACAAAAAGCGTGCGACGGCCACCATCGAGGCGATCTCGATGGCGCGCGACCTGATCACCACACCGTCCTCCGACATGGGTCCGGCCGAGCTGGCCGCCGCGGCGCAGGGCCTGGCCAAGAAGCACAAGGCCAAGATCAAGGTCATCGCAGGCGACGATCTCCTGAAGCAGAACTATCCGACGATCCATGCGGTCGGCCGCGCCTCGACGCGCGCGCCGCGCCTGATCGACCTCACCTGGGGCAAGGCGAGCCATCCGAAGGTGACGCTGGTCGGCAAGGGCGTGTGCTTCGACACCGGCGGCCTCGACCTCAAGCCCGCCGCGGGCATGCTGATGATGAAGAAGGACATGGGCGGCGCCGCGACCGTGCTCGCGGTGGCGTCGATGATCATGGCGACGGGCCTGCCAGTACGGCTGCGCGTGCTCGTGCCGGCGGTGGAGAATTCCGTGTCGGGCAATGCCTTCCGGCCGATGGACGTGATCACGACGCGCAAGGGCATCACCGTCGAGATCGGCAACACCGATGCCGAAGGTCGCCTGATCCTGTGCGATGCCCTGCACGAGGGCGCTTCCGAAAAGCCCGCGATGATGGTCGATTGCGCGACCCTCACCGGTGCCGCCCGCGTGGCGTTGGGGCCGGACCTGCCGGCACTGTTCTGCAACGACGACAAGCTCGCGAATTCCTTGATCGCCGCAGGCGACGCGGTGACCGATCCGATGTGGCGGATGCCGCTGTACGCGCCCTATCGCCAGATGCTGTCCAGCAAGGTGGCCGATATCAACAACGTCTCGGCCGGCGCCTTCGGCGGCTCGATCACTGCCGCGCTCTACCTCAAGGAGTTCGTGTCCGACGACGTGCCGTGGGCGCATTTCGACATGATGGCCTGGAACAACAGCAGCCGGCCGGGCCGGCCCGAGGGCGGCGAAGCCCAGGTCGCCCGCGCGATCTATCGCACGATCGCCGACAGGTTCGGGAAGTAGGAAGCAGAGCCCGTCATCTCGACCGAAGCACCAAAGGTGCGGAGTGGAGATTTCCTCTCCGCCAAAAGGCGGCAGATCGTTGAGAGAAGGTCTCTCCACGCCGCCGCGCGATGCGCGGCTCTGGTCGAGACGACGGCTTTTGTTACGGTGTCTCATACCAAGCGACAGAACTCATGACAGTTCAGCCCATCGCCGGCTTGTGATGGATGCGATCCTTTGCGGTGTGGCGAGAAGGTCAGTCCAAGCCT
>JBILYJ010000109.1:0-12843 GCA_044377795.1 Reyranella sp.
AGCCTTGGTCGGGCGCCTTCGTGACGTGGGTGATGCTCAAGTCGGGCTACGGCGCCTCGCAGTTTCCGCGCGAGGGTCGCCACGGCAGCTACCTGGCCTCGCTGTACGATCGCGAGCGCGCGTCGCGCAGCGCGCCCTTCGTCCTCCACGCGCCGAACGAATATTCGCCAAAGCCGGGCGACCTCGTCTGCTCGGGCTCCGCCGGTCCGACCTGGCGCCACGCCGACCCGCGCACCGCGCAGCGGCGCATCGACAACACGGCGGCCCATTGCGACATCGTCACCGAGGTGCGTGGCGGCTACGTCCACGCGGTCGGCGGCAACGTCAAGGACAGCGTGGCGATGAGCCTCTTCCCGGTCGACTCGCGCGGCCGCCTGATGAACGTGTCAGGTCGCCCGTGGCTTCTCGTCGTCGAAAAGCGCGGCTGAGCCGGTTCGTTTCTCGGCCGCCGCGTGTGACTGGCAGGCGAGGGGCGAGAGTCGATTCCTGGTTTCAGCGGTAGCGCACACCGGCGAACCCCCAATCAAGCCAGTACCAGTTCTCGATGTTGTCCCTGATGACCGGTTCGATGGCGGCATTGAGCCGGACAACATCGTCGATCGGCGAGGGGCTCCGGCCCTGCGCCGGCGCGAGCACGATCGGCTCTCCGAAACGCAGCGTGAACCGGCAGCCGGGATGGCGAATGACGTGGAATGGCAGGAGGGTCGCTCCAGACATCCGCGCGAGGCGGGCGGCGAACGCGTAGTTGCTGCGGGTGTGCGGGCGCCGACCGAAAAACGGTGCGGCGGAAACGCCGTTCACGGGTTCGTCGCAAAACAAGCCGAACACCTTGCCGTCGTTCAGCCACCTGACCGCGGTTCGCAGCGCGTTGGCGCCGCGCGGAAAGGCCACGCTTCCTTCGGCCGAGCACCTGAAGCGGACCTGGAGCGCCAGCTTTGTTTGCATGTAGCTAGGCTGCGGTTCGAAGACGGCACAGCCGGGAACGCCGAACGCCTTCATCACGGGAGTCACGGTCTCCCAGTTGCCGATATGCGTGCCGATCAAGATGACCGGCCCGGCTGCCAGCGTCTTTTTCGCCAGTTCGGCATTTTCCACGGCAATTCTGCCGTTCGGCATCAGTCGATGCAGAACGGTGAATTCCGCCCTGAGACGGCCGATGGTCTCGAAGTGGTACATGCAGGCTCGGCGGAGCCGCGCTTCGTCCCAAGACGGCTCGAGCCAGCGGAGGTTGGTCAGGGTCCGTTCGATCGCGTCTCGGTGCAGCAGTGGCACGACGATGCGCGAACACCGACCACCGAAGTTCGACACGAAGGTGATGGGAAGAAGACCGAGGACGTGGAAAACAAGCCACTGCAAACAGTCGAGCGGCATTTCCCATAGCCAGTAGAGCAGCCACCTGCGACGCGCCTGACGGCCGGCCCACACCTCCTTCCAGGATGGTGGGGCGACTTTGAACATCCGCAGCGCCTTTGCCAGCGACTCGGCGTTCGACGTCGGCTCTCGCCGAAGGTGGGTTTGCGACGTCTGGTCGTCGGTGGACATCTGGCCGTCGTGCGTTGCGGTTTACGAAACGTTCGGCAAGAAAGCCGGCTCAAATCAAGCCCTGGCAGGCGACGCGGAAAGTTGCGGGTCCGGCACCCGATCCGTGGAAGCCGATGCGTTCGGCGACGACCCGAAGTGCGGGTGGCGGGCCTTCCAGTCCGTTACGAGATGCGAATTGTCGTGCTCCCAAGGATGAAACGACGGCCTGTAGTAGGAGAAATACTGCCGCCACGGAATCGCCGCGCGCAGTACGCCCAGTATGTTGCGACCGGTAAACCGGTCGGGCGGTCGCGCATCTGCGGCGGGCGCCGACGGTTTAACCGGGGCTGGCCGCGGCGAGCCCTGGACCGCCGCACCAATTCCCAACATGACCAACAGGAACAACGGTGTCGCAATCAGCATCCCGAACACCCGGTTGACGTAGGCCAGGAACCCCGTTCCCACGGCCGCGGCGTGAACATCGAAACATACTGCCTTGTGCTCCGTCTCCTCGACTGCATGCCATACCCATAGGTCGGCGACCGGGGCCGGTAGCACGTCATGGAGTTCTTTGTCGTGTTGCAGCACCACTTCGGCCAACAAAGCAGCCACGTGCTCCATGCCGGCCGAGACCGAAAGACGGAAGGCAAGCGGTGTCCGGGACAGCAATCTGAAGACACCAGCGCTGACGCGCTCGGCCCGAATGCACCGGGGGTTGTGGCGTGCCAGCATGTCGTTGCAGGCAGTATGCACGCGGTCGTGCATCGCTTCCTGATGCAGGAACCCACCAATCTGCTTCAGCAATTCCGGGTCTTCGATGCGCCCCCGAGAATCCCTGAGCGCGTCTATTCCAAACCGCTCAGCGAGCGGAAAGCTGATCGACGCGGCGTTGAACACGACTTCGATCCAACCACCGGCTGGAAACCACGGGCCTGGCGGCACGGTCCCAAAATCGATCTGGACCCGTCGGCGGACGATAGTGGTGGGAGAAACGGTCATGGCTGCAAAGCACAAGTCCAAAACGACGGCTGCACCGCATACCATAACGCATTCTTGGCGCCGCGCCAGCACGTGAGGACTATCCACGACGACGGCGTTCGGCCGCAGGTCGAGGACGATACCATCCGGAAGGGCACGGGCGATTGCCGCCAGCACCTGTGCACAGAGGCTACGGCTCTATGACGGGGTAAGCTCGGCGGCGTTCTTCGCTGGGCCAGCCGGGTGGCTAATGCCCCGTCTCAGTTCGTCAGTCCGGCGGCGTGCATGATGGTGGCTGTGCGCTCGGCGATCATGATGGTTGGGGCATTGGTGTTGCCCCCGACCAGTGTCGGCATGATCGAGGCATCGACGACGCGCAGCCCATCGATGCCGTGCACCAGCAACTTGTCATCGACGACGGCCATTCGATCGGTGCTGGGCCCCATCTTGCAGGTCCCGACGGGATGGTAGATCGTCTCGCACTGGGCGCGGATCCATTGCTCTATCTCGGCGTCGGTCTTCGCCGCTGCGCCCGGCTGGAATTCGTCGGCCCGGTAGGGATCCAGGCCCGACTGGGCGAGGATATCGCGGCCCATCTTGACGCCGGCGATCAGCGCGTCGAGATCCTTGCGCTCCGCCAGGTAGTTGGCGTCGATCAGCGGATGGTCGCCGGGGTTGGTGCTGCGCAGCCGGATCGTGCCGGCGCTCTCGGGCCTGAGCGTGCAAACATGCAGGCTGTACCCGCTCTTCTTCACCTTTGTGCGGCCATGATCGACCACAAGCACCGGCAGGAAATGGAGCTGGATGTCGGGCGCGGCGAGGCCCGGGGCCGTGCGCAGGAATCCGCCTGCCTCCGCGACCGGAGACGTGCCCGGCCCCTTCTTGCTCACGACGTACTGGAAGAGCGAGACCAGCTTGTTGCGCTGATCGAACGTGTCGTGGGTCTTGCAGAGCTGCAGTATTGATGCGTCCACATGGTCCTGCAGGTTGCCGCCAACGCCCGGTAGATCGATCACCGGGGTGATCCCCAGAGACTTCAGGTGATCGGCCGGGCCGACGCCCGACAGCATCATGAGCTGCGGCGAGTTCACGGTGCCGCCGCACAGGATGACCTCGCGGTTGGCACGCGCGACCTCGTCGCGGCCATCGATCGCGTAGCGCACGCCTATGACACGGGTGCCTTCGAAGATGATGCGTTCGACCATCGCGCCGGTGATGACCTCGAGGTGCGAGTTTCCACGCTCGACCGCTGGCCGCAGGTAGGCGCTGGCGGTGCTCCAGCGTTTCTTGTCCTTCTGCGTCACCTGGTAGTAGCCGACGCCCTCTTGCTCGGCGCCGTTGAAGTCGGTGACGCGCTTGTGGCCGGCCTGTTCGGCAGCCTTGAGGAAGGCGTCGCTCAGCTTGCAGGGGTCGGCCTGGTCGGCGACGTTGAGTGGGCCGCCGGAGCCGTGGAAGTCGTCGCCGCCGCGCTCGTTGCTCTCGGACTTCTTGAAGTAGGGCAGGACGTCGTTGTAGCTCCAGCCTTCGTTGCCGAGCTGGCGCCAGTGATCGTAGTCCCAGGCATGCCCGCGCACATACAGCATGGCATTGATTGCCGACGATCCGCCCAGAGTCCTGCCGCGGGGCCAGTACATGCGTCGGTCGTTGCAATGCTTCTGGGGCGTGGTTTCATAGTGCCACTTGTATGACGACTTTTCGCTGAGACTGGCGAAACCGGCCGGCATCTTGAGCTTGAACGAATTGTCGGGACCGCCGGCCTCCAGCACCAGTATCCGCAAGCCGTCCTTTTCGGCTAGACGGTGGGCCATCGTGCAGCCGGCGGAGCCAGCTCCGATGATGACGTAGTCGTAGAGCGACAGTCGAGCCATTGACCTTCCCTAGGGCAGACGATTTTCGATCACGGTAAACACCGGACGGGTGGAAATGGGCGACAAAAACCCGTCCCCGTCCAGTGGAAAGACGCTGCGGCTGACCGAGTCTCCTACATTGCCGCCGATGGCGGAGAGATGGCCCGGCTGGACGTCGACCACGATGTCGCAATGTCCTGCCCCGCGATTAAGGTTTTGCAGCGTCGTGCCCCTGCCCTCGCGCGACGCGCAAATCAGATCGCCGACTCTGGGTGCGTAGGCGTCGGGTTCGTGCGCAATGAACGCCGCGCCCGGTTGCTTCGCCCGCTCGACGATTCTCTCGACGTAGATCGTGTGGCGCTGGTCCGGGCAGAACAGGTCGCGCGGCACGCCGGCGCTCTCGATGTCCCAGGAGATGAAGGCCGCCGACCAGGGCACGTCGTCGACCCCGCTCAGCGTCTTGTCGACGGAAGCCCAGTAGTCGGCGATGCGCTGCGGCGCGTCGCGCTCCTTGATGCCGAGTTGCTCCGTCCGCGGGGCCGCGCTCTTCGAGTAGGTGATGACCTGCTTGCCGAAGCGCCCCCATTCGCCGACCGCCAGCAACACCATCGACGTTCGGGCGCTCGACGACGGGGGCGGAGCCTCGGGCTTCCAGGACGATGCGGGGCAGGGGCCGAGCGGCGGCAAGTCCTTCGCCTGCACGACCGGCCCGCTCGTCGGCGGCGTCGTGCAGGCGGCGGCGAGGACGAGAAGCGGGATCGCGAGGAGGGGACGCATGTGCGGCGGCTCAGCCTCCCTACCAGCGCCCGACGCCGCCAATCAGGATCGTCGGCACACCACCGGTCCTGTTCTTGACGGTGCAGACCTGGCTGCCAGGCCGGCGCCCGTCGCGCGGCTCGGACACATCGAGGCCGGCGGCCTTCAGCCGCGCCTGGGCGGCGGCGATGTCGGGCACGCGCCACGATAGTCCCCAGAGATGGTCCGGCTCGTCCGACACACCCTTCTTCAAGTCGTGTGCGATCTCGACCACCAGGTCGCCGCAGCGGAAGAACAGCAGGCGCGCGCCCCATTTGGGATTGCTGCGGTCGAGCCGCAGGTCGAGGCCGAGCCGGCCGCCATAGAAGGCGATGGCGCGCTCGGGGTTGGGCGTGCGCACGACGACATGGTCGAGGCTGGAGACGGCCGACGCGGCGTCGGCCGTGAGCGGCGATGGAGGTTCGTCCGGTTTCGCAACGACGCCGATTGCGACGCCATGGCCGAGGAGCGCCAGACCCGCATCCGTTCTCGTCGTCGCGATCGCACGGCGCTCCAGGAGCGTCGCCGCCTTGGCGAGGTCCTGCGTTGCGAACACCATGGATCGCAGGCCCGATGCTTTGGGCTCGAAACGCACCGCGACATTGCCGGTGCGCAGGCGCCCGTCCACCGCCCGCCGCCCCAGCAACGTCTCGTAATCGGCAGCCGGGCCGCCGACGACGAGATGGTCGAGTGCCGCGATCATCGTGTCAGCCGATGCGCTTCAGGTTCGCCTTGTAGTCCTGGCTGCGCTTCACGTAGCTCTCCGCGCTCATCGTCAGACGCGAGGCATTCTCCTCGCTCAGCTCGCGCACGACCTTGGCGGGCGAGCCGAGGATCATCGACCGGTCGGGAAAGCTCTTGCCCTCGGTCACGATCGAGCCGGCGCCGACCAGACAGTCCTTGCCGATCACCGAGCGGTTGAGCACGACCGACTGGATGCCGATCAGCGAGCCGTCGCCGATCGTGCAGCCGTGCAGCATGACCTGGTGGCCGACCGTCACGTTGCGGCCGATGGTGAGCGGCGCGCCGGGATCGGTGTGGAGGACGCTCAGCTCCTGGATGTTGCTGTCGTCGCCGATCACGATCGGCTCGTTGTCGCCGCGCAGCACGGCGCCGAACCAGATGCTCACACGCTCGCCCAGGATCACCGACCCGATGATGGTGACGCCCTCCGCGATGTAGCAGGAGGCCGGAATCACCGGCACGCGGTCGTTCAGCTGGTAGATCGGCATCTGGAATCCTTCTGCGAGCGCACCCGAGAGGAGAGGCCGTCCGGCATGCCAGCTTGCCCAGGCCAATTCAATAGGAGCCGGTTTCGTTACTCCTTACGTAAGCGCGGCTTTACGTAAACGAGATTTGACGTTTACGTAAACGTCAACTAAATCACCTCTACCATGTCAGTCGCCGCCATCCCCTCGGCCAAGACGCCGGCTCTGCGAGACGCGCAGCGCATCTACAGCATCGCCGAACTGTCGCGCGAGTTTGCGATCACACCGCGCACGATCCGCTTCTACGAGGACGAGGGGCTGATCAAGCCGCGCCGCCACGGCACGACCCGTCTTTACACCGTGGGCGATCGCACCCGCTTGGGCTGGATCCTGCGCGGCAAGCGCCTGGGATTCTCGCTCGCCGAGATCCGCGAGCTGCTCGACCTCTACCAGGTCGACCGCACGGGCATGCAGCAGCTGCGCGAACTGCTGCGCCGCTGCCAGCTCCACATCGGCGATCTGGAGCGCAAGCGCGCCGATCTCGACCAGCACATCGGCGAATTCAGGGAAGTCGAAGCACAAGTGAGCGCCGAGCTGAAGCAGCGCGGTCTCGATCCGCAAAGCGATTAGGAAACTGCGACCGAGGAGGAAGCCATGGCCGTCTACAAAGCCCCGATCAAGGACATCCAGTTCGTTCTGAACGAAGTCATCGACGTCTCGAAGCTCGCCAAGCTGCCGGGCTACGAGGACGCGACGCCCGACACGATCCACGCCATCGTCGAGGAAGCCGCCAAGCTCTGCGAGAACGTGCTGTTCCCGCTGAACCGCACTGGCGACGAGGAGGGCTGCCACTACGAGAACGGCGTCGTGCGCACGCCCAAGGGCTTCAAGGAAGCCTACAAGCAGTTCGCCGAGGGCGGCTGGACCGGCATCACCTGCGATCCCGAGTTCGGCGGACAGGGGCTGCCGGCGACGGTGGGCTTCGCGCTTCAGGAAATGTTCACCGCCTCGAACCAGGCCTTCGCGATGTATCCGGGCCTCAGCCACGGCGCCTACGAGGCGCTGTCGCGCCATGGCTCCGACGAGCTGAAGCAGCGGTACCTGCCGAAGCTGGCCGACGGCACCTGGTCGGGCACCATGTGCCTCACCGAGCCTCATTGCGGCACCGACCTCGGCATGCTGCGCACCAAGGCGGAGCCGCAGGCCGACGGCAGCTACAGCATCACCGGCACCAAGATCTTCATCTCCGCCGGCGAGCACGATCTCACCGAAAACATCGTCCATCTCGTGCTGGCGCGCCTGCCGGATGCGCCGGGCGGCACCAAGGGCATCTCGCTCTTCATCGTGCCGAAGTTCCTGCCGAAGGCTGACGGTTCGGTCGGCGGGCGCAACGGCATCCGCTGCGGCGCCCTCGAGCACAAGATGGGCATCAAAGCCAACGCGACCTGCGTCATGAACCTCGACGGCGCCACCGGCTGGCTGGTCGGAGAGGCCAACAAGGGCATGGCCGCCATGTTCGTCATGATGAACGCCGCGCGCCTCGGCGTCGGCATGCAGGGGCTCGGCATCGCCGAGACGGCCTACCAGAGCGCCGTCGCCTATGCGCGCGACCGCCTCCAGGGCCGCTCGCTGACGGGTCCGAAGAATGCCAGCGGCCCGGCCGATCCGATCATCGTGCATCCCGACGTGCGCCGCATGCTGATGATCCAGAAGTCCTTCACCGAGGGCGCCCGTGCGCTCTCGCTGTGGGTCGGCATGCTGATCGACGAGGCGCATTCGCATCCCGATGCCGCGACGCGCGAGGCGGCCGACGATCTCATCCAGATGCTGACGCCGATCATCAAGGCCTACTTCACCGACATGGGCAGCGAGTGTGCCAACCTCGCGGTGCAGACCTGGGGCGGCCACGGCTTCATCCGCGAGAACGGCGTCGAGCAGCTCGTCCGCGATGCGCGCATCACCCAGCTCTACGAAGGCACCAACGGCATCCAGGCGCTCGACCTGGTCGGCCGCAAGCTGCCGATGAAGGGCGGCCGCGCCGCGCAGCGCCTGCTCGGTGAGATCGGCGGCTTCATCGCCCAGCACAAGGCCGACGAGACGATGAAGGAGTTCGTCGAGCCGCTCGAGAAGGCAATGGGCCGCGTCCAGGACTCGGCATTGTTCCTGATGCAGAACGCGATGAAGAACCCCGACGAGGCCGGCGGCGCCGCCACCGACCTGCTGCGCCTCATGGCGCTGACGGCGATGGCCTATATGTGGAACCGCATCGTTGTCGCCGCCCACAAGGGACTGGCGGCCGGCAACGACAATGGCTTCTACGAGGCCAAGGTCGTGACCGCGCGCTTCTTCATGGCCCGCGTGCTGCCGCAGACCGTGTCGCTCAACCATCAGATCAAGGCCGGCGCCTCGACCCTGATGGCGCTGCCGGCTGACGCTTTCTGAAGTCGTTCCTTGCCTGCGGGGCGGCGGCGTTCCTCGGGATCGCCGCCGCGCTCGTCTGCCTGATCGGCGCCGGCATCATTCCTTTCGCACCGCACCGCGCGACGGGCTAACCTTGGGGCGTTGTCCAACAAACGCCTGAGGAAATTGCCCCATGTCCGCACCGCACGTTCTCGCCGAAGTCAAAGACGGTATCGGCTGGATCACGCTCAATCGCCCGGAGTCGCTGAACGCGCTCTCGATGGAGATGCGCGACCTGCTGATCGAGCATAGCGCGAAGTTCGAGAAGGACCCGGCCGTGCGCTGCGTGGTGATCCGCGGCGCCGGCACGCATTTCATGGCGGGCGGCGACATTCGCGGTTTCCAAAAGTCGCTGACCGAGGACAAGGAGGCGCATCTCGCGGGTTTCGAGATGCGCGTCGTGAAGGCGCACCAGGCGATCTATCAGATCCGCCGCATGAACAAGCCGGTGCTGGCCTCTGTGCAGGGCGCGGCCGCGGGCTTCGGCCTGTCCCTGATCCTGAACTGCGACCTGGCGATCGCCTCGGACGATTCGTTCTTCACGCTGGCCTATCGCCATATCGGCCTCAGCGCCGATGGTGGGGCGACCTACTTCCTGCCGCGCGTCGTGGGCGAGCGGAAGGCGCTGGAGATCGCCTTGCTGGGCGAGCGCTTCTCGGCGCAGGAGGCCAAAGACAACAACATCCTGAATTGGGTCGTGCCGAAGGACAGTCTGGTCGCCGAGACCGAGAAGATGGCGCGCAAGCTGGCCGACGGTCCCACCTTCGCGCTGGGCGTCGCCAAGAAGCTGATCCGCAACTCGTTCGACAATTCGTGGGACGAACACTCCCACCGCGAGGCCGAGGGCCTGGCCGCCTGCGCCGCGACCGAGGACCATTTCGAAGGCCTGAGCGCCTTCCTCGAAAAGCGGAAGGCGAAGTTCAAGGGACGCTGAGGAGGGTAGAGCTACTCCGTCGTCCCGAGGGGAGCCGCCCGAGGGGCGGCGCGGTCGAGGGACCTTTTCGTCTGGAGCGCCCATGACGTCCGCGCCGCGGCCGACGGCCGAAAGCGGCTGTGGCATCCCAGGAAGGGGGTCCTCGCCTTCGAACACACGAGCTTCCAGGCCAACGACGACCCTGCACTGAAACTCGTCGTCTATACGGCGGTGTAACGGTTGATGGGGCGCGTTGCTGCGTCCAGAATCCGGTGAAAGCAGGGGAGTAGGAAACATGCAGGATCGTCAGATCGGCGACGTACGCGTCACCCGCATCGAAGAACAGATGGGGCCGGGCTTTCCGGCCAAGGATTTCTTCCCGGAGTTCGATGCCGAGGCCTTCAAGGCCGAGCAGCACTGGCTGGCGCCGACCTATTTTCAGCCCGAGAGTGGACGGCTGATGACCTCCATCCACTCCTGGCTGCTGCGCACGGGCAAGCACACCATCCTGGTCGACGCCTGCAGCGGCAACCACAAGCCGCGGCCGGGGATGCCGCGCTTCAACATGCTGAACACGCAGTATCTCGATCGCCTGCGCGAGGCGGGCGTGCAGCCGGAGGAGATCGACTTCGTGATGTGCACGCACCTGCACGTCGATCACGTCGGCTGGAACACGCGGCTGGAGAACGGCAAGTGGGTGCCGACCTTCCCCAACGCGAAGTACGTGATGTCGCGCACCGACCACGACCACTGGTCGGCGCTCGCGAAGGAGGCCGACACCGAAGTCTACCAGGTCAACACCTACAACGACTCGGTGCTGCCCATCGTCGAGGCCAGGAAGGCCGAGTTCGTGTCGGGCGTACATGCGATGTGCGGCTGTCTGACGTTGAAGCCCGCGCCGGGCCACACGCCGGGCCAGATCCGCGTCGACCTCGACTCGCGCGGCAAGCGCGCGATCTTCGCCGGCGACGCGCTGCACAATCCGGTGCAGGTGCCGCTGTGGAGATGGAACAGCGTCTTCTGCGAGGACCGGGAGCTCGCCCGCCAGTCGCGCCACACCCTGCTGGCCGATTGCGTGGAGCAGGGGGCACTGCTGATGCCGGCCCATTTCGGCTCGCCGCACGCGGCCTACATCAAGGCCAGCGGCGACCGCTTCGAACTCGACTGGGACTACGACAATGCGCGCGGGCGCTGAGCCGGTCCCACGGGCCGGCACCTGCCTCTTCGGCAAGGCTTCTGGTGGCCGGACAGGGGACCGGGTCGCGCTGCGATAGCCAGGAAGCCTCCCTGACTAACGCCCCTTCCAGTTGGGCTTGCGCTTTTCGGCGAACGCCTTCGGGCCCTCGACCGTGTCCTCGCTGTGCGCCATGGCGACGAAGGCGGGGTAGTGCTGGTTGCGCATGCCGATCTCGAGCGACGGCACGTCGAGCGAGCGCATCACGACCTGCTTGGTGGCCCGGACCGACATCGGCGAGCATTCGAGGATCTGGGCAGCCCACTTCTTGGCCGACGCCATCAGCTCGGCGTGCGGCACCACCTCGGTGACGAAGCCCAGCTCGTAGCCTTCCTTGGCGCCGACATGGCGGCCGGTCAGCATCATGCCCATCGCCCTCTTGAGCGGGATCATGCGGCTGAGACGCTGCATGCCGCCGGCGCCGGCAGCCAGGCCGACGCGCGGCTCGGGCAGGGCGAACTTGGCCTGGTCGGAGGCGATGATGATGTCGCAGGCCAGCGCGATCTCGAAGCCGCCGCCCATGGCGATGCCGTTCACCGCGGCGATCACCGGCTTGTCGAGGTCGAACCGGTTGGCGAGGCCGCCGAAGCCCTTGGCCGGATGGACCGGGCGCTTGCCGGTCTTGGCCTGGATCTCGGCATGGTACTTGAGGTCGTTGCCCGCGCAGAAGGCCTTGTCGCCGGCGCCGGTGACGATGGCGACCCAGAGGTCCGGGTTGGCCTGGAACTCGTCGAACGCCTCGACCATCTCCTGGTTCGCCATGGGATGGCAGGCGTTGTAGACCTCCGGACGGTTGATCGTGACGATCATCAGGTGGCCGTCGGTCTCGACCTTGCTGTACTGGCCCATGGCAAAACTCCTCCGTCTTTTCGTGAATGGCGATTTACCGTCCAAAATGCCGCGCTGGAAAGCCGGACGATGCGGCCCATCTGCATCGTGAAATGCAAATTCCATCTTCCGATACGCCGCCGGTGGCCTCGCCGGGGCGCTGATCGCGTTGTCGGCCAGTCTCACTTACGCTGCGACCTTAAACCAAAATCTCCGCATTGCGGGAGGCTCGCCACTAGGACTGGTGGCGGACATATGGACGGGGTCGGTGGGACCGCAACGTGCGCGTGCGGTACAGGTCGCCCAGGCTGGGAAGACCCTGCCGGGGATCAAATCGTCCGAGCCCCCAGAGACCGCGGCCGAGATCGTGGGCAGGATGCTCGCGCCGGGTGCATCCAATCCGGACGTGCCCTTGCCCTATCCCGACCTTTCGGAAAAGTTCTCCGAAAAGACCGATGCCGAAAGTCCCCTGAAGGGCCCCACGCCGTGCGGCCGGGGAGAGGCCGGAGGGGGTGTCATGGGCTTCCGCGTCCCCCTTCCGGGGAACCGTGGCTCGAGCAGTGGAACCACTACATCTAGTTCGGGCACCCTACCCGCGGAATCCTCTGCGGCGGGAGATGCAAGGCCCAGATAAGCCGCACTGTTGCGTCCGGGTCACAGGTTGCAGGCGAGTCGGCGAGGCCGGGCGCCGCTGGTTGCGCTGCACCAGTGGTGGTGTGTATATTCCGCGAAGTTGGTGATTTAAGTCAGTCTGCCGACAAACGTCGAATTCAGTTTCAGTCCGCAAGTATCAAGAACGAGGGGAAGAACTCATGAAGAAGGCTCTTCTGGCGGCCGCCGCCATCGTAGCGCTGCCGGTTGCTGCGCAGGCGCAGGCTCCGCAGCCGGGCATCTACATTGGTGCCGAGGGCGGCATCAACTGGCTGACGAACTTCACGGCGAACACGAACATTCCGGCGTTCCCGACGGTGAGCGTGACCCCGCAGCTGGGCTGGATGGCCGGTGGCGTGATCGGTTACGACTTCGTTGGTCCGCGCGTCGAGCTGGAAGGCATCTACC
>JBILYJ010000584.1:0-3319 GCA_044377795.1 Reyranella sp.
GAAGCGGCGCTCGAACGGCGCCGAATTCAGGATGGCCGTCGTACCCGACGCTCGATAGGCGGCGATCGACACGTCGGTCGCCTCGTTCATGCCGTAGGTGGTCGCGAGGCGCAGCCGCATGCGGCCGTCGACATCGAGGGTGCCGTTCGCGGCCTTGTCGTAGGCCTCGCACACCTCGGCGTGCAGCCAGGCGCGGGCGGCCGACAGCTTGGCCTCGAGCAGGGCGATCTCGCGCTGGATCGCATTGTTGGCCGACATGGCGTTGATCGACGCGCGGCTGTGCTTGCCGCGCGCCAGGTCGATGTAGGTTTCGAGCAGGCGCCGGCCGAGGCCGAGCGTCACGCTGCAGAAGCCGCTGGCATAGAGCAGGGTCGAGCCCATCGTGTAGAGCGGCCCGGCCTCGCGCCGTTCCTGCAGCGCATCGCGTGCCGGGGCATGCGCGTCGGGGATGAACAGGTCCTCGACCGTGTAGGTGTCGCTGCCGGTGCCGCGCAGGCCGAGCACGAACCAGTCGTCGACGATCCTCGCGTCGCTGCGCCTGAATACGAAGCTGCGGTCGTCCGGCTTTCCATAGCGCTGGTGCGGGGTGCCGTCCGGGTTCTGCACGGCGCTGTGCGCGCCCATCCAGGTCGTGTGCCGCCCGCCGCTGGCGAAGCTCCAGGTGCCGCTCAGGCGGTAGCCGCCCTCGACGCGGATCGCCTTGCTGGTGCCGTTGCGCGCGCCCCAGGCGAGGCCGACGCCGGGACTGCCGAAGAAGGCGAGGGCCGCGTCGTGCGGCATGGCGGCGGCGGAGGTCGCCGAGGAGACGTTGGACTGGTTCACGAACCACCCGACGCTGGCATCGGCCCAGGCGATGGCCTCGACGGTCTTGCAGAACTCGATCAGCGGCAGCTCGGCGCCGCCCAGGCTCCGGGGCAGCAGCAGTCGCAGCATGTCGTTCGCCACCAGCCCGTCGACCACTTCCGGCACGACCTCGCGGCGGCTGTCCATCTCCGCGCCGTGCCGGTCGATCAGCGGCTGAAGGGCTCGCGCCCGCTCCGGGGCGGTGAGGGTGGGGGCCGGTTGAACGAGCGTGTCCATGGAATCCTCGGGGATGCTTCTTGCGTCTGCTCTCCGGTCCCATACTGGACCGCTCGGGCAGGCGGTCAATCGGTCGGCGGCGAGTGCCACTACCCAGCGAAAGGGGCGCCTATCCGGCGATGTCGGCGGCGACCCGCCGGTCGCGCGCGACCGCCTCCAGGACGGCGGCCGGTCCGTCGAGCTGGAGCGGGATCTCGGCGAGGCGGGCCTGGGTCTGCACGGATTTGTCGGTGCGCAGGCCCAGCAGCGCGGCCGTCAGGCGGTTGGCCACGGGCGACGGCGTCGCGAGCGGCGCAAAGACGCCGAAGCTGATCGTGTAGGCGAGCTTCGGGTCTCCCGCCAGTTCGGCCAGGGTCGGCACGTCCGGCAGTTGCGGCGAGCGGCGCGCGCCCGAGGTCGCCAGCACGCGCAGCTTCGCGCGGTTGCGGGCATTGTGGAGCAGCGCGGTCCGCGTATCGACGACCGCGATGTCGGCGCGGCGCGTCAGCAGCATGTCGACGGCGGCGTTGGTGCCTGTCACCTCGATCGCCTCGAACGACAGCTTCATGCGGCGTTCGACCAGCGCCAGCAGGAGGCCGATGGTCGAATCGCGTCCCGTCGTTGCGGCCTTCAAGCGGCCGGCGCGGGCCGCCGCGAGCAGGCCCGGCCAATCCCTGATGTCGGAGAGTTCGTTCACGGCCAGCGCGGTCGAGAAGCCGCGTGTGATCTTGGCGATCGGCTGCAGGCGCGACAGGAGCGGCTCCGCCGGCGTTTCCTGCAGGACGAGATTGAGGATTTCGGCGATCAGCAGCAGGCGTCCGTCGGGCGCAGCATCGATCACCTCGAGCGCGGCCCGGCGCCCGGCCTGGCCCAGCGTATAGTCGAACTCCACCGGCTCGTTGAGTGCTGCCGACAAGCCGTCCTGGATGAGCTGGGCACAGAGATCCGTGGGATTGCCGACGCCGAAGCCGCAGATCAGGCGGATCGCGGTCGTCGCGGCATGGGCGCGGCCGTCGATCAACGCCGCTGCGGCCATCGCAGCAGTCCCACGCAGCGCGTCGCGTCGGCCCGGCTTCATGCGCCGATGATACTTCAACTGGCCAGCGAGGTCTCGCTGGCCGGGTCGCCGGCGATGCGGCTGTGCCACATGATGCGCTTCTGGGTCATGTCCCACGGCGTCGCCTGGTGCAGCAGGCAGCGATTGTCCCACAGCACCGCGTCACCCGGCGCCCAGTCGTGGTGATAGATGCGTGGCGGCTGGCAGGCGAAGTCGATCAGCTCCTGCAGGAAGTGTTCGGACTCTCCCGGGTCCATGCCGGGAATGGCGTGGGCATGGCGGCCGATCAGCAGCGACTTGCGGCCGGTCTCCGGGTGCGTCTTCACCAGGGGCCGCAGCGGCACCGGCCCGTCGTGCAACCCGTACCCGCTATATTCGCCGTCGGCCGTCTTCGTCTCGTGGCCGAGCTTCGACTGACTGTAGTGCAGCGAGTGCCGGGCCTGCAGTTTCTCGACGCGTGCCTTGCGCGGCTCGTCGAGTGCATCATAAGCCGCGCGCATGTCGGCAAAGCCGGTCCGGCCGCCGACAGTGGGCACGACCTCGGCGCTGAACACCGCACCCTTGGCCTGGACCGGCATGTAGGTGCTGTCGGCATGCCAGCCCATATTGCCCTTCAGGATCTTCATCATGTCGTCGTTGTCGGTCTCGACGCGCAGGCTGCCGTCGGCGCGCACGTTGCTGATCGCGGCCATCTCGAACTCGAGCGGCCCGAAGCGGCGCGCGAACGCGATCTGCTCGTCACGCTTGAGATGCTGACCGGGGAAAACGAGGAGTGCGTACTCGAGCCAGGCAGCATGCAGCTCGCGCCATCCGGCTTCGTCGAGTTCGGCGAGCCTCATGCCGGTGATGACGGCGCCGAACGTGGCGTCGAGCGGGGTGATGTCGAAGGCGCGTGCCATGCGAATCCTCCTGGTCGTTTTCGCCAGTGTAGCGCACGCGCCCCAAAAGAGAACGGCCGGGCAAGCGCCCGGCCGTTCGTGCCTTTGCGATGCGGATCCAGGATTACTGGATGACGATTTCGACGCGGCGGTTCTGCGGCTCGCGGACGTTGGGGCCGGTCTGCACCAGCAGGCCCTGCTCGCCGCGGCCAAGGACGGCGATGTTGGTCGCCGGCACGCCTTCGCGGACCAGCGCGTCCTTGACGGCGTTGGCGCGACGCAGCGACAGCGCCATGTTGTAGGCCTCGGTGCCCGACGTATCGGT
>JBILYJ010000585.1:0-3313 GCA_044377795.1 Reyranella sp.
CGCGCGTCACATGCTCAAGCGAGGCGGCCTCCGGCTTCACCCAGGATTCGCTGGTCTCCGCCGGCCGCATCAGCTCGGTGAGCAGGAAGTGACGCGCCGAGCCGCCGGCGGTGCCGGGCCACTCCTGCACGTCGGCGCGCGTATGGCCGAGTGCCCCCAGCAGTTCGCGCAGCCCGTATTGCGGATGCGACGGATCGAGCGCCTGCCAGCTCGCCTCGTCCATGTCCTGGTCGAGGCCTGGCAGGACGACCGCGCCCTGCGGCAGTTCGGCGATGGCCGCGAGAAGATCGCGCGTCGCGGGCTGCGAGCCGGTCGAGCCCGCCGCGATCACCGGCGCTTGCGGCGGTCGTGCGCGCCACCGGCCGGCCTGGTTGCGGATCGCCCGCGTGCGCCGCTCGATGGCGTCGATCTGTCCGCGCTCGGCGAGGAGCTGCGGCCAGGCTTCGCCGACGATGGCGAGGAACCTCAGCGTGCGCTGCCAATGGCTGGCGAAGTTGCCCTCGACCAGCCCTTCGAGCTGTGAGAACGAGACGCCTTCGATGGCGAGTTCGTCGAGCAGGCGGCCGAGTTCGCGCGCGAGCTTCAGCGCCTGCGCCGCCGACTGCGCGATGGGGTGGCCCTGTTCGTCGGTGAAGGCCGCCACGAGCTGCGTCAGAAGCGCGTCGCGCTCCGCGGGATCGATGGCGGGCGGCAGGGTGAGCGCGTCGCCGTCGCCGGAGGCGATCTCCCATTCGCCGTCGTCGATATCGCCCAGCGGCGCCATACGCGGCAGGATCGTGGGCTTTCCGTCGACGGCGCGCAGGAAGGCCTCGCGCAGGGCGCGTACCGAACGCCGCGTCGGCAGCAGGATCAGCACATCGGCGAGGGCCAGCGGATCGCTCCCATGCTCAGCCAGCACCACCCGCGCCAGTTCGTCGGCGAAGCGACGCTCCGTGGCGATGGTGAAGAGGCCCTTCATCCCAGCACGCGTTCGGCCTCGGCGAGGGCCGAGGGCGTTCCGATGTGGAACCAATCACCGTCGTGCACCAGTGCGAACAGACGGCCGGCCTGCTCCGAACGGTTCCACAGTTTCAGGAGCGAGAAGGGGCCTTCGGATGTGCCGTTGAACAGGCGTGAATCGCAGACCGAGATACTCGCGAAGAGATAGGGCGCGGTCTCGGCCGTGCCGCGATGCCGGGCGCGGCCGTCCGGTTCGAGATAGTAGTCACCGCGATCCTTCTCCTCGCGGCCGATGGCGGTGGCCAGGGGATGGAGCAGCAGCAGCGCATCCATGCGGCTGGGATCCCAGGCGGCCGCCAGGCGGCCCAGCATGGACTCCGGCCCGTCGCGCCAGAGCCCGTCGCCGTTCAGCACGAAGAACGGCCCGTTGCCGAGCAGGGGCAGCGCATTGCGCACGCTGCCGCCGGTTTCGAGAAGCCGGTCCTCGTGCAGGATGCGGGCGCGACCGCGCAGGCGCTCGGCGATCTGGCCACCCAGGTGATGCACGTTCACCACGATGTTCTGCACGCCGTTCTGTTGCAGGCGATCCATCGCGCGCTCCAGCATCGAGCGGCCGGCCACCGGTATCAGCGGCTTGGGCGTGGAATCGGTGAGGGGGCGCATGCGCTCGCCGCGGCCCGCCGCCAGGATCATCGCGCTGCGGATCACGAGCCTGCTCCGATGCGACGCAGCTCCGGCGGCAGGGTGCGATCGACCCAGCGCCGCAGCGGCGACAATGCCTCATGCTGCAGGGCGCGCTCGAACATGCGCCAGACACGCGGCAGGTAGCGCAGGTAATCGGGCTTGCCGTCGCGCCGCAGCAGGCGAACGAACAGCCCGATGATGCGGGCGTGGCGTTGCGCGGCCATCAGCGCGAAGCCGGTGCGGAAACCGGCGGCGTCGGCGATCCCCGCTTCGCCGACATAGCGATCGAGGCAGGCGGCATGGATGGCGGGCGCCACGTCGCGGCGCGCATCCTCGATCAGCGACACGAGATCATAGGAAGGATGGCCGCGCTGGGCGTCCTGGAAATCGAGCAGGCCGCAGGCCTTCACGCCGGGCCGCGCCGGCAGCCACAGGAGATTGTCCTTGTGGTAGTCGCGCAGCAGCAGCGTCTCGCCGGTGGCCGGCAGTGCGGCGAGGCACTCCCGCCATGCCGCGACGTAGAGCTCGGTTTCGTCGGCCGGCGTGGGCGTTCGGGTCGCCTCTGGCAGGTACCATTCCGGCAGGAGCATCGCGGCCTCGATCAGGGCGTCGCCGGCATAGGCGCCGAGGCCCGGCAGCAGGCTGCGTTCGCCGGCGCGATAGATCTCGACCAGCACGTCGGTCGCCCGGCTGTAGAGCTCGCCTTCGTCGCCGCCGGCGGCCAGCACGCGCGCATAGGTGTCGTCGCCGAAATCCTCCAGCAGCAGAAAGCCGTGTTCGGCATCCTCGGCGAGGGTCTCCGGCGCGCTGAGGCCGAGCGCGATCAGGTGCCTGCCGATCCGCACGAAGGGCCGCACATCCTCCTGCGGCGGCGGGGCGTCCATGACGACCGCCGAACCGCGCGGCCGGCTGAGGCGGAAGTACTTGCGAAACGAGGCGTCGCCCGCCAGCAGCCGCTCGCCGGCATCGCCCCAGCCGGCGCGATTCACGAACTCGGCCCGCAGCCGGTCGCGTTCAGATTTCGCCAAAACGGGAGTCTCCCTCCAGGATCGCGCGCCGGCCTTCGCCCTCGACCGACAGGCTGACGGTGAGCCGCTCGCGCGGCAGAAGCGGACCCAGTCGCTCGGCCCATTCGACCAGGGCCACGCCTTCGGCGCGCGCCTCTTCCCAGCCCAGTTCGAAGACCTGTTCGGGCTCCTCCAGGCGATAGAGGTCAAAGTGCCAGAAGCTGCCGCGGGGGGTCTCGTAGACCTCGACGAGCGTGAAGGTGGGGCTGGGCACGATCAGCGCCGGATCGCCCGCGGCGGCGCGCAGGATCGCGCGGGCGAGCGTCGTCTTGCCGGCGCCCAGGCCGCCCTCCAGCGCCACGACGTCGCGTGGGCCCAGGCGGCCGGCCAAAGCCGTGCCCAGCCGCTCGGTCGCGGCCTCGTCGGGAAGGGGCAAAGAAAAAGTCGGCATCTTTCGATGCCGACTTCTTAGCACGGGCGCCGTGTGGGCCGCTGTGGGCCGTTGCGGATCGCCTAGTAGCGGTAGAGGTCGCCCTTGAACGGGCCGGCCTCCGGTACGCCGATGTACTTGGCCTGGTCGGGGCGCAGCTTGGTCAGCTTGGCGCCGACCTTCTCGAGGTGGAGCGCCGCGACCTTCTCGTCGAGGAACTTCGGCAGCGTGTAGACCTGCTTCTCGTACTTGC
>JBILYJ010000110.1:0-12792 GCA_044377795.1 Reyranella sp.
CGCTCGAGGAAAACCTGAAGGCCTCCCTGTTCGTGCGACGCGCCACCGGGCTCGAACTGACGCCGGTCGGCCGGTCGTTGGCCGACGGGACACGCGAAGCGCTGGACCGGCTGGAGGAAGCCACCGCCGGTGTCCGGCTGCGCCACTACCGACAGCTCTCCATCGGTGTCTATGGCCATTTCCTGTCGCGCGCGCTGTTGCCGCTCCTGTCACGCCTGCGACGCGACCTCCCCGAACTGGAGGTCGACTTCCATGCGAGCACCAACCCGCTCGACCTGCTGCCGAGCCGCTTCGATGCGGTGATCGCCGTCTCCGGCATCGGTCGACAGTCGGGTCTCGTCGTGCGGCCCCTGATGCCAATCACGACCGTGGCGGTCGCGGCGACGGCGCGGCTGCGTAAGGGGCTTGTCGACTTCGCGCGCGTGCCGCTGCTCCATACCCGGCCGCGCTCCGAAGACTGGCGCCGCTGGCTGGATCATGCCGGCTTCCTTGCCGTCCCGGTGCGCGGCGGCAGCACCTTCGAAAGCGCCAGCCAGACGCTGGAGGCGGTCGTTGCCGACCTCGGGCTGGGCATCGCCATCGAAGGGCTGCTCGGGCCGGACCTGAAGGCTGGCCGTATCGCCATTGCCCACCCGGCCCGGCGCCCGACACGCCGGCACTTCACGTTGCAGTACGACGTCCGCTTCGCCGGCGATCCGTCGCTCGTGACCTTTGCCGACTGGCTGTGTCGCGCGCTCGATTCCGAACGGCACTATTCCAGCTAACCCCGCGTCGCGTGGCCGGCGACCACCCTTGCGGCGTTACTCCGGTTCGATACCCGCCAGCTTGGCCACGTCCTTCCAGGTCACCAGTTCGTTCCTGATGCGCTGGGCGAAGGCGTCGGGCGACTCGCCGCCTGGCAGGCTCGACAGGTCGCGGATCTTGGCCTGCATCTCGGGCTCGGCCAGAACGGCTACCACGTCGTCGCGCAGGCGGTTGGCGAGCGCGGGCGACATCTTGCCGGGCCCGAACATTGCGAACCACGCCATCGTCTCGACGCCCGGCACGCCTGCTTCGGCCATGGTCGGTACGTCGTCGAGGCCCGGCAGCCGCTTGTCGCCGCTCACCGCCAGCATGCGCAGCGTGCCGGCCCTGTGGTGCGACATCACCGTGAGCGGGCTGGTGTAGCCCACCGGAATATGGCCGCCGGCCAGCTCCTGCATCATGGGCGCAGCGCCCTTGTAGGCCACGTTCTCGATCTTGAGCCCGCTCTTCACCCGGAACAACTCGCCCACCATGCGCGTCGTGTTCTCGGTGCTGCCGAACTGATATTTGCCTGGATTGGCCCGTGCCGCCGTCATGAACTTTTCCATCGTGTCCATGCCCGCCTTGGGCGAGCCAACGAGTGCGATGGCACCCTGGACGAGAGGCGTGACCGGCGTGAAGTCGCGTTCGGTGTCGTACGGCAGGACCTTCGTGGTGAATGGATTGATCGTGTGCGCGCTGGTCGTGACCAGCAAAGTGTAGCCGTCGGGCGGGGCCTTGGCGACGATCTCGCTGCCCAGAATGCCGCTCGCGCCCCCCTTGTTGTCGATGATGACGGTCTGCTTCCACCGGTCGGCAAGGCGCGGGATGACCAGGCGAGCCACCAGGTCGGTGCCGCCGCCGGCCGGATAGGGAACGACTACCCGGACCTGCTTGGTGGGATAGTCCTGGGCGCGGACGATCGCCGGCGCCAGTCCGAACGCCGCACCCGCCGTCCCCGCGGCCACGAAACCGCGTCGCGTCATGCCTGACATGCAATCCTCTCGTTCCATTTCCTTGGCGACAGACTAGGGTCATTCCGGGAGGAAAAAAACATGTTCGATCTTGTCATCAAGGATGCGGAAATCTTCGATGGTGCCGGCTCGGCGCCCGTGCGCGGCGACGTCGGCGTGACGGCGGGCAGGATCGTGGCGGCGGGCGGGAAGCTCGGTGCCGCGAAGGAAACGATGAAGGCCGATGGCCTGGCACTGGCGCCCGGCATCATCGACGGCCACACCCACTACGACGCGCAGATCACCTGGGATCCGTTCGTCGATCCCTCGCCGGCGCTAGGTGTCACCACGGCGATCCTGGGCAATTGCGGATTCACCATCGCGCCGTGCAAGCCGGCCGACCGCGACCTCACCATGCGCCACCTCACGCACGTCGAAGGCATGTCGCTCGACGCCTTGCGCGCAGGCATCCGCTGGGAGTTCGAGAGTTTTCCGCAGTATCTCGACATGCTGCAGCGGCTGGGCGTCGGCCCCAACGTCGCCTGCTTCTCCGGCCACTCCTCCGTCCGCACCTGGGTGATGGGCGAGGAGGCCACCGAACGCACCGCCACCGACGAGGAGATCGCCGGGATGGTGGCTCTCGTGCGCGAAGGCATGGCCGCCGGCGCCGTGGGCTTCGCCTCCTCCACCGCCGAGGCGCACAACGGCGAGGGCGGCACGCCCATGCCGTCGCGTCTGGCCGACGATCGCGAGCTGCGCGCCCTGGTCCGCGCCATGGGCGACAGCGGCCGTGGCGTCTACATGCTGACCAAGGGCAGCAAGACCTCCATTCCCTATCTGGAGGAGCTGGCCGTCGAGGCGCGCCGCCCCGTCGTGATCGCCGCCCTCTTCCATTCCAACACCAATCCCACGGCGGCCTTCACCACCCTCGACCAGGTGAACGCAGCACGCGGGCGCGGGCGCCACCTGGTGGCACAGACCTCCTGCTGCCCCCTCAGCATGGATTTCACCTTCAAGAGCCCCTACCTGTTCGAGAGCATGGAGTCTTGGAAGCCTGCCATGGCGGCGCACGGCGACGAGGCCCTGAAGAAAATCTATCGCGACCCGTCGTGGCGCGGTGCGGTCAAGCGCGAGATCGAAGCGGCGCGCGGCCGGCTGGTGTTCAACGGCGAATGGGACAAGCTGTTCATCGTCGAGACCGCCAAGCCCGAGAACCGCAAGCTGGAAGGGGCCACGCTGGCCCAGCTCGCCACCGCCGCCGGCAAGGAGCCGCTCGACTTCATCCTCGACTTCGCGCTGTCGGAGGATCTCGACACCCAGTTCGTGGCCCAGCTCCTGCACAACGACGAGAAGGCCGTCGGAAAAATTCTCGCCGACCCCAACACGCACATCTCCTTGAGCGATGCCGGCGCCCATCTCACCTTCTTCTGCGACGCGGGCTTCGGCCTTCACCTGATGGGCCACTGGAGCCGCGATCTCGGCGTGCTCGACCTGCCGCAGGCCGTGCATCGCCTGACCGGCCAGCCGGCCAGGCTGTTCGGCCTGAAAGGCCGCGGCCTGCTGCGTGAAGGCTATGCCGCCGACCTGATGCTGTTCGATCCGGCGACGGTGGCGCGCGGGCCCAAGCGCCGTGCCCACGACCTGCCCTCGGGCGCCGCACGGCTCACCACTTCGGCGGTCGGCCTGCATGGCGTGTGGATCAACGGCGTGAAGGCTGCCGACGAAAACGGCTTCTGCGCCGACCCGGCCTCGCGGCCCGGCAAGGTGCTGCGCTCGTTCGCCGCCTAGGAGCGCGTGCGCAGATAGACGACGACGGCACGACCCGACAGGTAGGTCGCGCCAAGACCGGCAAGGCCGGTCGCATAGGGCACCCACGCGACCGCTTGCTCGATGACGAGCGGCGCCAGGGTCGCAGCGACCGTTGCCGCCGTGATCACCACGGTGACGAGCAGCCCGTCACGTGCGCCGGGCAGGCGCACCATCCCGAACTCGTCGATGTCGGACTTGATGAACAGGCCACGGAGCACGCCCAGCACGAAGCCCACCGCGAGCGCCGCGCGCAACAGCCCCGGCTCGCGATTCTCCGGCGTGACGAAGCCGATCATGATGTAGGCGCAGATGAAGGCCAGCACCGGCGGCACCAGCAGGAGGCTGCGCGAACGGGAACGGCCCTGCCATTCCGGCAGCGACACGTAAAGACAGGCCGCGATGGCGGCCACAGCCAGCAGATGCAGAAGGTTCAGAGCCCACTCCCCCGAGATGTCCAGGACTTCCCCAAGCCCACGGCCCTAGGTAACTCAGCTCGCGGAACGTGTCACGGCCACCGCTTTACACCCCGCGCGGCGTTGCCCAGCGCCCCGTCGAGGCCGCCGTCCCCCTGCTCGCGTCCCGGCTCGGCATGGCTCACCATGTTGACGTCGAGAGCGCCCAGCCGCACCGCGAAGGTCGAATAGGAGATGCTGATCGGCCCGCCATGGGCATTGCGGAGATCGTAGACCCAGCGGCCGGCGTGCCAGAAGTTTCCGCCGCCGCGGGGTGTCGGCCGCACAAAGGTGCCAAGCCCGTAGTGCGCGCCTCCGCTCACCTGCTTGCCCTCCGGAGACATCATCCATTGTCGCGAGCGCGGACCGATCGCCGGATTTCCCAGCGCGAAGGCCTGGGAGAAGCGGCCATACTCGGTGAGCGGCATGCGCCAGCCGCCATAGCTCGAGAGGATACGCCAGGCCGGATCGAGCATGGCCGTCCGCGCGCCCAGCGGCGTCAAGACCGCCGCCTTGCAGTAACCCTCGTAGGGTTGGCCGGCTGCCTCCTCGATGAGGGCACCCAGGATCAGGTAGTTCGCGTTCGAGTATTCGAAGCGCTCGCCGGGCGCAGACTGCAGCTTGCGGGCGAACAGCCAGCGGAGCTGCTCATCGAAGGCGGTGCGTCCGCCCGAATTGCGGCGCAGCCAGTTCGCCAGGTCGCCATCGCTGCCGATCGACGGACCGAAGCCGGCACGATGGGCCAGCAGTTCGGAGACGGTGACCTTCAGAAGGCGCGGATCGGCCGGCTGGCCGGTTCGCGCCAGGGTGCGGGCCAGCCCCTGCGCCACCGTTGTCTCGAAGGAAAGAGTTCCGCGCTCGATCAGGGTGGCGATGCAGACGCCGGTCACGGCCTTCGACAGGCTGGCCAAGGGGACCGAGGCCCCGGCGGCGAGCCCCCCCATCGCTGCCTCGTGCACTGGCCGGCCGGCATGCATCACCACGAGGCCGCCCCGCGCGCGTTGGGTCTGGGTCATCCAACCGCGCCACGCCTGTTCGATATCCTCGACGCCCTGGCCGAACGCCGTCCCCGTCGCAAAGACAACGAGCAGCGCAAGAAGCAAGGAGAGCCTCACGACATCGCCCGCCGACGGGCGACCTCGACCAGAGCGCGAGAACTGTCATCGGGTGAGGATTTGTTGCGCTTTACCTGGCCGCACTTCAGGCATCTGTGCACGATGATGTAGCGGCCGCGCGCCTGTTCCACCGCGATCGGCTCCATCAGCCCGCCACAGTCCGCCGCGCGGTCGCCGGGATTCTCGTCGACATGCTTGCTGCACAGGCAGGCCGGGCAATGGTTGGTGAATCCATTCCCCTCGACTTCCGTGCCGCAGCGCTCGCACGTGAAGTTCTCGATGTTGCGCGTGAAGAGACGGGCCATGCATCATTTTCGCATTGGCTCCGGCCGTCCGCACACGAAAAAGGGTGGGCACCCGGTCGTGCCCACCCCGCATGCGTCAGAGAGCGATATTAGCGGTAGTAGCCGTAGTCGTTGCGCGGGGTGGTCGCAGCACCGATCGCGGCTCCACCGAGGCCGCCCACAACGGCGCCGGCCACCGGGGAGCCCATCGTCGAGCCGACCACGGCGCCCGTGCCCGCACCGATCGCGCCACCGGTCAGGGCGCGGTCCGTCGGATTGTTTCCGCAGGCGGCGACACCCAAGCCGAGCGCCGCAACGATCGCGATATTCGTGAACTTCAGCATGAGAGTCTCCTGCGGGTGAATTGTTAGGGAGAGAACGACTGACGATGCCGCGCGGTTGCGTTCACGGATTAGCGTGCGAGGCACGATCACCAAGCGGACACGGCGCATCGTCGCGCCGCAGCGTTTGGGGCGCATTTCAAGGAAGAGAAGCTGGGATGAAGGTCTCCGGTCGCGGCCGACGCCACTCGGGGAGAGGGGTTGGAAGGCCGCGACCGGAGGGCCGGACCGTGAGGTCCGGTGTCCTCCTAACGCACGCCGCATCGGCTCGTTGCCGGTGCGGCGGACTTAAGATGGCGATTCGCCTTACTGGATGACGATTTCGACGCGGCGGTTCTGCGGCTCGCGGACGTTGGGGCCGGTCTGCACCAGCAGGCCCTGCTCGCCGCGGCCGAGGACGGCGATGTTGGTCGCCGGCACGCCCTCGCGTACCAGTGCGTCCTTGACGGCGTTGGCGCGACGCAGCGACAGCGCCATGTTGTAGGCCTCGGTGCCCGACGTATCGGTATGACCCGTCGCCGTGATGCGGGCGTTGCCCTTCGTCTTGTAGGCCGAAGCGGCCTGGCGGATCGTGGTCAGCGCCTGGTCGCTCAGGTTGGCGCGATCCCAGTCGAAGAACACCATGAACGACGGCGGCGCGACCATCGACGGAGCCGGCGGCGGAGGCGGCGACGGAGGCGAGACGAACTTGTAGCTCACGCCGGCCAGCGCGAGGATGTTGTTGTTCTGGAAGCTCACATTGCCGAACGGCGTATTCACGCTGGGGTTGGTCGTGCCGACGTAGCGTCCTTCGATCGCGAAGCGGAGCTGCTCGCTCACATTGTAGGCGACGCCGACCATGGCCTGATAGGCGAATTGCGTGCTGCCCAGCGAGCTGTTGCTGTCGACGAAGGCGACACCCGCGCCGGCACCGATATACGGCGTGATGACCGAGGTCGGCATGAAGTCGTACAGCAGGTTCGCCATCACGTTGAGCTGGCCGACCTTGCCGTTGATCGCCGTGCCCGGAATGTTGGCCGAGGTCGGGATTTGGCCGTAGCCAACCTCGAGTTCGAGGCGCGGGCCGACGAAGTCGTAACCCGCCTTGCCGCCGACCGACCAGCCCGTCCAGGTGTTGGCGTTGGAGTTCGAACCGATGAACCAGGCCGCACCGCCACCGGCGCCGATGTAGAAGCCTTCCTGGGCATTGATCGACTGCGCCTGGACCGCGGCCGGCACCAAAACCATCAATGCCGCTGTAAAGAGTTTCTTCATCCGTTTAACCCCGCTCGCTAAGGAACCACGAACGAACAACTCCCCCGCCTTGATTTGGTTGCATTGCCGCCCCAGTCGCTGCATCGGCGTCTCCAACCGATGCAAATCGGCCGCATCTTTCAGCTCGAGTAAGCTCGCCGGAGAGCCGCGTTGGGCGTCAGCGAGGGTCGTTGCGACCACCCGCTCGGCGAAAGGTGAACTCAGCGCTCCTTGTCCCCTCGCCCCTCCGCCCCCATCATCGCCCGCATGGCCCCCTATCGGTACATCACCGTCTCCCCCATCGCCGGCGCCCTGGGCGCGGAGATCAGCGGCGTCGACATCAGTGCCGGCCTCGACGATGCGACGATCGCCGAGATCCGGCGCGCGCTGCTCGACCACCTGGTGGTCTTCTTTCGCGGCCAGAGGCTCGACGATGCGAGCCACAAGGCTTTCACCCGGCGCTTCGGCGAGATCTTTATCCACCCCAACTTCAACACCGGCGCCGGCGATCCGGAGATCGTGCGCGTCGTGCGCGCCCCCGGGGATGAGCGCATCGTGGGCGAAGAGTGGCACTCCGACACCACGATGATGCCCGAGCCGCCGATGGGCGCCATCCTCTATGCGCTCGACGTGCCCCCTTATGGCGGCGACACGCTGTTCGCCAACCAGTACCTCGCCTACGAGAGCCTCTCCGACGGCATGAAGTCGATGCTGGCGGGGCTGCGCGTCGTGCACAGCGACATCCGCGTCGCCGGCCCGCAGGCCGGGATGAACGCCCGCCGCGCGATCAAGGTCCGGGAGGATTCGAACTGGCGGCCGACCGAGAGCCTGCATCCGGTCGTACGGACGCATCCCGAGACCGGCGCTAAGTGCCTGTTCGTGAACCACTCCTATTCATGCCGTTTCGAAAACATGACCGAGCGCGAGAGCAAGCCGCTGCTCGACTTCCTCATGGATCACGGTCACCGGCCTGAATTCACCTGCCGCTTCCGCTGGGAGGCGGGCTCGATCGCCTTCTGGGACAATCGCTGCACCAAGCATCTGGCGATCCACGATGCCGGTCCGTTCCACCGCCGCATGCAGCGCACGCAGATCGCGGGCGACGCCGTCGTCTGATCGACGACGGCGCCGGGAGACCCGCTACTTCTTCTCGATGTTCCAGAAGACCGGCACGGGCGAGACGACGCTGCCGGTCACGTTCTTCCGGATCGCCATCGCGTTGTTGTACTGGCCGAGGAAGGCGTGGGTCGGCACCTCGGCGGCGCGCAGTTGGAGCTTCTCGACGATCTCCTTGCGCTTGGCCTCGTCGACCTCGTCGGCGAAGGCGTCGCGCAGGCGCGTGATCTCGGCGTCGCACGGCCAGCCGAACCAGGCCTTGTCGCACGCCGCACTGATGAAGCTGTAGGTCAGCGGATCGAGCGAATCGGCCCCCGAAGTGGACGTAATGAGGACGTTCCAGCCGCCCTTGTCCGGCGGATCTTTCCGGGCGCGACGGGCGACCAGCGTCTGCCAGTCCATCGACTGCATGTCGACCTTCATGCCGGCCTTCTCCATCAGCGACTTGGCGATCGGCGCCATGTTCGTCAGCACGTAGAGATCGGTCGAATGCAGCAGCACGACGGGCGTATTGTCGTAACCGCCCTCGGCCAGCAGCTGCCTGGCCTTGGCGAAGTCGCTCTCGTACTTGTCGGCGAAGCCCGCGGTCGTCTCGTAGGGCCCGCCGCACATGAACATCGCCTTGCAGACCGTGTAGTATGCAGGGTCGCCGATGACGCCGTTCAGGAAATCCTTCTGGTTCAGCGCATAGAGCATCGCCTGCCGGTTCTTGGCGTTGTCGAACGGCTTGTGCAGCTGGTTGAAGCGATAGATGTACTGGTTGCCCCACTTGTTGGTGGTCACCATCGAGACGTTGCGGTCCTTCTTCAGCAGCGGATAGAGGTCGTGCTGCGGCGACTCGATGACGTCGATCTCGCCGGCCTGCAGCGCGTTCACTGCCGTCTGCTGGTCGGGAATGGCGATCCACTCGACGCGGTCGACCTTCGCCACCTTACCGCCGGCGAGGCCGGAGGCCGGCTCGGACCGCGGCTTGTACTTGGGGTTCTTCACATAGACCGTCTTGTCGCCGGGCTTCCACTCGTCGGCCTTGAAGATGAACGGGCCGGAGCCCACGAACTCCTTGATCTGGTCGGTTCCCGGCGTCTCGGCGACCCGCTTGGGCATGATGAAGGGATTGCCCGAGGGCTTCGACAGGGCCTGCAGGACGACGCCGGTCGGCGCCTTCAGCACGATCTGGAAGGTCTTGGCATCGACGGCCTTCAGCTCGGCGACCTTCGGCCACAGGATGGCGCCCAGGCTGTCGCGCGACGCCCAGCGCTTCAGCGAGGCAATGACGTCCTCGGTCGTGACGGGCTGGCCGTCGTGGAATTCGAGCCCGTCGCGCAGGGTGAAGGTCCAGGTGAGCTTGTCGTCGCTCATCGTCCACGTATCGACCATCTGCGGCTTGATCTTGAGGTCGCCGTCGAGCGCGAACAGCGTGTCGTAGATCATGTAGCCGTGGTTGCGGACGATGAAGGCCGTGGTCCAGATCGGATCCAGGATCTTCAGATCCGAATGTGCGACGACCCGCAACGTCGAAGGCTGCTGCGCCATGGCAACGGCCGGCGTCGACAGGCCGAGCGCTGCGATCAGTCCAACGATTCTTCTACGCACGCACGCCTCCTTGTTTGCTGTCCGCGAGTATCATTCCAGCCGCCTTGTCGGCGATCATGATCGTGGGGGTGTTTGTGTTGCCCGAGGTGATGGTCGGCATGACCGACGCGTCGATCACGCGAAGCCCCTGAAGGCCGATGACGCGCAGTCGCTCGTCCACCACCGCATGGCGATCCGACGGCAGTCCCATCTTCGCCGTACCGACGGGATGGAAGATCGTGGTGCCGATATCACCGGCGGCCTTGGCGAGCGAGGCGTCGTCGTCGCCGACGGCCGGCCCCGGCAGATACTCCTCGGGACGATAGGGCTGCAGGGCGGACTGGCGCATCAGACGCCGCGTCACCCGGATCGCGTCGGCCGCCACGGTGCGGTCCTCGTAGGTCGCGAGATAGTTGGGGGCGATGATGGGCTTGGCCGACGGATCGGCCGAGCGCAGCCTGATCGTGCCGCGCGAGGTCGGGCGCAGGTTGCAGGCGCTCACCGTGATCGCCGGGAAGCGATGCAGCGGCTCGCCGAATTTGTCGAGCGACAGGGGCTGCACATGGAATTCGATGTTCGACCTTTCCTGATCCGGCGAGGAGCGCGTGAAGATGCCGAGCTGCGAGGGCGACATGGTGAGCGGCCCCTTCTGCAGCAAAGCATATTGCATGCCCATCAGCGCCCGGCCGACCAGCGAGTGATAGGCCGTGTTCAGTGTTTTCACGCCGTCGACCTTGTAGATTGCGCGCTGCTGCAGATGATCCTGGAGATTGCGCCCGACACCCTGAAGGTCCTGTAAAACGGGAACGCCTGCTTCACCCAGCCACTCCGCCGGGCCGACACCGGAAAGCTGCAGGATTTGCGGCGAGGCGACCGCGCCGGCCGCGAGGATGATTTCGCCCCGGGCGCGCGCCTCGACCAGGCGTCCGTTCTGCCGAAAGAGTACGCCGGTGCAGCGCCTGCCTTCGAAGGCCAGCCTCTCGACCAGCACGCCGGTCTCCAGCCTGAGGTTCGGCCGCTTGAGCACCGGCTTCAGGAAGGCGCGGGCCGCCGACATGCGGATGCCGCGCTTCTGATTCACGTGGAAATAGCCCACGCCGGTATTGTCGCCGGTGTTGAAGTCCGCGGTCGTCGGAATGCCCATCTCGTTGGCGGCCTTGATCACCGCGTCGAGCACCTCCCAGCGCACGCGCGATTCCTCGACACGCCATTCGCCGCTCGCGCCGTGATGTTCGGTGTCGCCGAGAAAATGATTGTCGAGCTTGCGAAAGACCGGCGCGACATCGTCCCAGCCCCAGCCGGTGAGACCGAGCTGGCGCCAGTGGTCGTAATCCTGCGACTGGCCGCGCATCGAGATCATGCCATTGATCGCCGAGCAGCCGCCGATCACCTTGCCGCGCGGATAGTTGAGCGCGCGGCCGTTGAGTCCGGGCTCCTTCTCGGTCTGGAACATCCAGTCGGCGCGCGGATTGCCGATCGCGAAGAGATAACCGGCCGGAACGTGGAACCAGATCCAGTTGTCGCGGCCGCCTGCCTCCAGCACCAGCACGCGGTTCTTCGGGTCGGCCGAGAGCCGGTTGGCGAGCACGCATCCGGCCGAGCCGGCGCCCACGATGATGTAGTCGAAGTCCCCGTCGAGACGGGAAGGAGTCGTGTCAGTCATCGTGCGATGCCTAGCACACAAGCCGACCCGCGAAATAGTAGGGGCATTGCTCCGCCCGTCAGACGGCGCATAATTCCGGCAGAAAATTCAAGGGAGCCAGCGCCATGCAGTACAAGCGGATTTCAGCCGACAGCCACCTCGACCTGCCGTGGATGCCGCCCGACCTGTTCACGTCGATGGCCCCGCGCGATCTCAAGGACCGCATGCCCTACGTCACCGACACCGACGACGGACCGAAATGGGTGGCCAAGAACGGCGCCTCGTTCGGCTTCAAGAACGGCGTCGGCCCGTCCGGCTCCAAGTTCGTGCCCGGCAAGCACGGGCGCGTCGACATCATGGCGGAGACCGGCCTCTACGCCGACGGCGCGAAGGACATCCGCCGGATTTCAGACCCGCACCTGCGCATCAAGGACCTCGATCGCGATGGCGTCGATGCCGAAGTGATCTACGGCATCCTGGGCGCCGCCAGCCGCCTCAACGACCGCGAGGCCGGAAACGAGATGCTGCGCATCTACAACGACTGGCTCAAGGATTTCTGCAGCCACTATCCCGACCGGCACATCGGCCTGGCCTGCCTGCCCTATGGCGACATCGACGCCGCGGTGAAGGAAATCCACCGGGTTGCCAAGATGGGCATCAAGGGCCTTGAGCTCTCCTGCTCCTGGGACATGGAGCCGATGTGGCACCCGATGTGGGATCCGCTGTGGAAAGCCGTGAACGACGTGCAGCTGCCGTTGCACTTCCACACCTTCCCCAACGTCCCGCCGGGCACCATCGAGAAGTATCCTGGCCGGGTCGGCCGCTCGGTGTTCTTCACCGTGGTCTCCGGCTTCCAGATGAACCTGGTGAACATCCTGGCCGCGATCATGGGCGCCAACGTGCTGGAGCGTTTCCCCAACGTCCGCATCGCCTTCGGCGAATCGGGCTGCGGCTGGATCCCCTACGCGCTCGACCGCATGGACTTCGAGTGGGAGGACCGCTTCACCGATCTCGGCATGAAGATGAAGCCGTCGGACTACTGGCGCCGCCAGTGCAAGGCCACGTTCCAGTTCGACCGCATCGGCGCCAAGCTGATCGACGACATGGGCGCGGAGAGCCTGATGTGGGGCTCCGACTACCCGCACGGCGACGGCGTGTGGCCGCACTCCGACAAGTACATCAAGGAACAGTTCGCCGAAGTGCCGGCCGAGCAGGTGAAGATGATCACCTGCACCAACGCCGGGAAGTTCTACGGGCTGATCAACTAAACTCGCTGAAGAGCGAACATCATTTCCTCCCCTATCAACGGGGGAGGAGAACAATGAGTCAGACGAGGTCGCCCTTCGACACGGTGTGCCGGAGGGCGAAGACCTCACCCTCGGGTGCGTGGCGGGCACGTGCTGCCTGGGCGGCTTCCACCGACCAGAAGAAGGCGACCAGCGCCCGCTCGATCTGCAGGTCGGGTGTGCTGCGCAGGGCCTTCTCGGCCGTC
>JBILYJ010000645.1:0-2802 GCA_044377795.1 Reyranella sp.
CTCGGCACCGGCGTGACCGGTGAAGTGATGCACGTCGACGCCGGCTACCACGTCGTCGGCATGATCAATACCTCGTCCGCGAAGCAGATCGCCGAATTGCTCGGCAACTTCGAAGGCGAGTAGAGCGGAGGCCGGCAGGCCATGGCCGGCAGCAGTTTCGGTACCCTTTTCCGGTTCACCAGCTGGGGCGAAAGCCACGGGCCGGCGATCGGCTGCGTGGTCGACGGCGCGCCTCCGCGCATCCCCCTCAGCGAGGCCGACATCCAGGTGTGGATGGACAAGCGCCGCCCCGGCCAGTCGCGCTTCGTCACCCAGCGGCAGGAGCCGGATACGGTCAAGATCCTGTCCGGTGTGTTCGAGGGTGTCACGACCGGCACGCCGATCGGGCTGCACATCGAAAATGTCGACCAGCGCAGCCGCGACTACGGTGAGATCAAGGACCAGTTCCGGCCGAGCCACGCCGACTACACCTATCAAATGAAGTACGGCGTGCGCGACTATCGCGGCGGCGGCCGCCAGTCGGCGCGCGAAACCGCGGTGCGCGTCGCCGCCGGGGCCATCGCCCGGAAGATCCTGGGAGATGCCGTCACCATCCGCGGCGCCGTGGTCCAGATCGGCACGCAGAAGATCGACCGCGCCAACTGGGACTGGGACGCCACCGGCGACAATCCCTTCTGGTGCCCCGACCGCCAGGCGGCGCAGGGTTGGGAAGGCTATCTCGACGATGTGCGCAAGCGCGGCAGCTCGTGCGGCGCGGTGATCGAGGTCGTGGCTTCGGGCGTGCCCGGAGGCCTGGGCGACCCGGTCTACGACAAGCTCGATGCCGACCTCGCCAAGGCGCTGATGAGCATCAACGCCGTGAAGGGCGTGGAGATCGGCGACGGTTTCGGCGCGGCGGCGATGAGCGGCGAGGAGAATGCCGACGAGATGCGCATGCTCGACGGCCGGCCCGGCTTCCTCAGCAATCATGCCGGCGGCATCCTGGGCGGCATCTCGACCGGCCAGGACATCGTCTGCCGCCTCGCGGTCAAGCCGACCAGCTCGATCCTGACTCCCGTCCGCAGCGTCGACCGCAACGGCCGCGAGATCGAACTGCGCACCAAGGGCCGCCACGATCCCTGCGTCGGCATCCGCGGGACCCCGGTCGCCGAGGCCATGATGGCCTGCGTCCTGGCGGACCATCTGCTGCGCCACCGCGCGCAGTGTGGCTAGAGCGCCTTCGGTGGCCGCCCGGCAAGCCCTGGAAGCACGCTACGGCCGGCTCCACAACGCCGGCATGGCCATCGTCGCCCTGGTGATGATCGGCTCGGCGATTGCGCATTTCGCCTCGGGCGCCTCGGCCAATGCCCCCACCCTGTCGCTGAACGACCCGCGCTTCGTGCTCTTTTCCGTGTTGGCCATAGCGATGGCCTATTACGTCTATGCCGGCATCAGCCGCTATCTGGAGCGCACACCGCAGATCGTGATCGACCATGACGGCATCACGCTGGGCTTCGGGCGCAATGTCCGCTTCACCTGGAACGATATCCAATGGGTCAGGCTGCGCCGACTCTCGCTTCGTCCGCAGCTCCAGATCGGCATCGAGCCGCAGGCTTTTCTCGCGGCCAACCTGCACCTGTCTTTCCTCAATCTCGATGACAGCCTGCGGCCGATCCGCGGCATGCCGACGGCGATCCTCGTCCGCGACAACGGCCTCGATACAAGGGCCTCGGCCATGCTTGACGCCGTAAAGGCGTTCCGGCCGAGTCTCGTACAGTCCTAGTCAACACTCCGTTCGTTCAGGGGAACTTCGCATGCGGCGTTTCATCGTCGGCTTTCTTGCGACCATCGGCACCCTCGTCCTCCTGGCGGTCGTCGCCGGCGTCGCCTTCTTCGCCTCCGGGCCCTTTTCGCCCAAGCCGCTGCCTCAGCAGATGGTGTTGTCGCTGGATCTTCGTTCCCTGCCACCGGAGACGACGTCGACCGGTCTGCTGAGCGGCGGCCTGTTCGGCAGCTCGCGCGACATCGTCGAGACCGTGCAGCTCCTGTGGCAGGCGGCCGACGATCCCCGCATCGTCGGCCTGTATGTCGAGATCGGCGACGAAGCGGGTGGGCTCGCTCGCGTGCAGGAGCTGCGCCAGGCGATCGCCCACTTCCGCGGCAAGGGCAAGTTCGCGGTGGGATTCGCGGAGTCCCTCGGCAGCGGCGGCAACCATGTCGCCGACTACTACCTTGCCGCCGCGCTGGAGCAGATCTGGCTGCAGCCGAGCGGCGGCTTCGGCGTCACCGGGATCGCCGTCGAGACACCGTTCATCAAGGGCGGCCTCGACAAGCTTGGCGTCAAGGTCGAAGGCGGCCGGCGCTACGAGTACAAGAGCGCGCCCGACACATTCCTCGAGACGAGTTATACGCGTCCCGCCCGCGAGAACCTGCAGCAGCTGATCGACAGCCTGTTCGGCCAGTTCGTGAGCGACGTGGCGCGCGACCGCAAGATCGAGCCCGCACAGCTGCGCCGCCTGATCGACACGGCACCGCACGAATCCGAACAGGCCCGGCGGGATGGCCTGGTCGACAAGATCGGCTATCGCGCCGACGCGCTCGAAGACGTCTACCAGCGGGCCAACGGCAAGCGCGGTCTCGTGGCCTTGGCGGAATATGCCGGCGACGAGACCCGCCCCAAGCAGAACGGCGAGGTCATCGCCCTGGTGCGGGCGAGCGGCACCATCATGTCGGGTGGCAGCGACGGCGGTCTTCTGGAGGATGACGCGATGGCCAATGCCGAGGACGTGGTCGAGGCGCTGGAGAACGCCGCGCTGGCCAAGG
>JBILYJ010000586.1:0-3298 GCA_044377795.1 Reyranella sp.
CCGCCTAACTCATTGGTTTCTCGGCCGTTTCTATTTTTTGACCTCACGCCGTCGCAGGTGTAATTCCCGCCTCGGCGTCGGGCAGCTTCAGCCGCCCTTTCAGTTGGGCTTTCATGATGCGGTTCTCGGCCGCCAGATACTCGTTCCGAGCCAGCAGCTCCTGATCCACCGTCCCCGTCACGTAGGCCAGGATACGCGCCGGTCAAGCGAGGTTAAAGCTGAGCTTAATGGCCACGATCAGGTTGTTGACCGCGATGCTGGTCAGTATGAGGCCGAACACGCGAGTCACGATCTCGAGGCCGCCGCGGCCGAGCAGGCGCGACAACCCGCCGGAGAGCGCCAGGACGGTGAAAAGCAGGACGAGGCAGGCGGCCAGAACGCCGGTCGTCTGGGCCTGCTCGACGACCGAGCGCTCGGCATTGTTGGTCAGCAGAATCACCGTCATAATTGAGCCCGCGCCGGCGATGCACGGCATCGCGAGCGGGAAGATGGCGCGCTGCATCAAGGTGGCCTCTGCCGGCAGCGCTAGCGCGGCCTCGGTCACCTTACCTAGCGTCATCTGCAGGCCGAACAGAAGCAGGATCAGTCCACCCGCCAGCTGGAACGACGCCATCGGGACGTGAAGCGCGCTCAGCACTCGATCGCCCAGCACGATGAAAAACAGGAGGATCGCGAACGCGACCGCCACCGCGGTCGCGGCGACCGCGAGCTGCCGTCGCCGCGGCAGCCCCGCCGTCGCGGCGAGGAAGATCGGGATCGCCGCGAACGGGTCGAGCACGACGTAGAGCGTGACGAACTCGTAGAAGAAGTTGTTGCTGAACATCGGCGGCTGTCCTTACTCAAAACTCCAAAAAGCTAAGCAAGCATAGAGTTTCCGGCGCCGCAGTCATACCGTCATCGGCATGCTCACGCTTTTGTCCGCCCTCAGCTCCCTGCTCTCGTTTCGTGTTCGTAGTCGCCTCACTCTGGAGCTCGAACTCGCCGCCCCGCGACATCAGGTGACCTTCATCGGCACACTGATGCCAGGAGAGCATCGATTTTTGAGCAAGGACAGGTGTTTCCGGTGGAGTGGAGGAGGCAATTGCGCAGCCGGCAGGAGTGTCGGCAATTCGGTACCGGCTGCCTATAGCTTTCCCGCTACCCTGCAGAATGATAAGTTTCGCGCCGTTCGACGGATTTCTCTGGGGATTGTCGATTAAATCCCTGAAAGCACATCAAGGTAAGGCATTGGCCAAAGACCATTACAAAGGGCATAGAATTGCCAGCCAGCCGCGATTAAGTCGAATTTCCCATCGGGTAGACATGCTCCCGAACAGATCGCTTGGGCGGCGAGCCGGTGGACTGCCATGAAGAGCGAAATGGGGTTGCGCAAGGATGCGCTGGGCGTGTCGCACATCGTCTTTTTCGTAATTGCAGCAGCGGCCCCACTCACGGCTGTCGTCGGGGTTACGCCAGCAGCGTTCATTTTGGGCAATGGGCCCGGGGTCCCACTGACATTCGTGCTCGTGGGGGTCCTTTACCTGGTGTTCAGCGCCGGGTTTACGTCCATGAGCCGTTTCGGCGGCAATGCGGGCGGCTTCTATTCCTACATATGCGCCGGCCTGGGCCCGGTCTTCGGCGTAAGCGGTGCCACTATTGCGCTTGCCACCTACGCGACGCTCGAAATCGGCTTGTGCGGTCTGTTCGGCTTTCTCGTCAGCGACATGGTCGCATCCTACGGGGGGCCAGACTGGCCTTGGTGGATCTATCCGATCGCACTGCTGGCCGTGGTCTACGCCTGCGGTCGACGCAGCATCGAATTCAGTGGCAGCGTTCTTGCCCTTTGCCTCGTTGCCGAGGTGACCATTCTCCTGATCCTCGGCATCGCCATCCTGTTGATGGTGACCGTCGGGCCGGCCGAGCCTGTCTTGCTAGCTCCCTTCGGCCCATCAGCGCTTACGCCCGGATTGGGCATGTCCCTAGTCTTCGTCGTCAGCGCTTTCATCGGCTTTGAAGCGACAGCGATCTTCGGCGAGGAAGCGCGCGACAAGAGCCGCACTATCCCGCGCGCTACCTATGCCGCCGTTGCACTGATCGCCCTCTTCTACGCCTTCGCGACCTGGACCATCGCACTTTACTACGGTCCGGATCGCATTCACGAGCAGGCTGAGCAGCACACGGCCACGCTGTATCTGATACCGGTGAAGGCGCTTCTCGGCAGATCCGCGGGGCACGTCATGGAGGCGTTGCTACTGGCCAGCCTGTTCGCCTGTTGCCTGTCGTTCCACAATACCCTCAATCGCTACCTGTTCGCCGCCGGCCGAGACAATCTGCTGTGGCGGGGCTTGGCACAGACGCATCCCGATCACCAATCTCCGAGCCACGCCGGCCTCGTGCAGACCGCGGTGATGATTGCTTCGATCGTGCTGTTCGCCCTCGGCGGCGCCGATGCGTACACGGTCGTCTTCGCTTGGATGAGCGCCTTCTCGAGTCTCGGTATCCTGTTGCTGCAGTTTCTGGTGTCGCTCGCCGTCATCGCTTTCTTCTGGCGTGAGCCGCGTGGTGTCAGTTTTTGGCGACGCATTGTGGCCCCGGTCGTAAGCGCTGCCGGACTGGCAGTGTGCTTCGCTCTCATGGCGGGCAACCTCGCAATCGTCAGCGGGTCGACGTCTCGCGTCGTGCAGTACTTTCCAGAGATACTGGCCGCGGTCGGCCTCCTGGGGGGCGCCTTGGCCCTTCGGATGAAGCGGCGGTGCCCCACGGCATACGCCGCCCTGCGGCAGACGTTCTCCTGACCTGTCCTTACTCAAAACTCCAAAAGCCCAGCAAGCGTAGCGTCTCTGACGCCGCAGTCATACCGTCATCGGCATGCTCACGCTTTTGTCCGCCCTCGGCTCCCTGCTCGCGTTCCGGGTTCGTAGTCGCCTCTCGCTGGAGCTCGAGCTCGTCGCCCTGCGGCATCAGTTGACCGTCCTGCGGCGGCAGCGCCCTAGCCGGCCTCGGCTCTTTACCACCGACCGGCTGCTCTGGGTTTGGCTTTACCGGATCTGGCCGAAGGTCCTCGACGCCATTGTCCTGGTCAAGCCGGCAACCGTGGTCGACTGGCATCGTAAAGGCTTTCGGCTCTACTGGCGGCGACGGTCACGTCCCTTGGGACGGCCCGGAATGAACCGCGAGATCCGTGATCTGATCCCGTATGGCCAAAGAATTGGTCCGGCCGTTGGGCCCATCGCGCCGCCTCACGAAGATAGCAGCGCAGGAGCCCACCCAATCGCTCTTGGCAGCGAACCGGCCCCTCGCGGCCGCGGTCCGTGTTCCG
>JBILYJ010000587.1:0-3284 GCA_044377795.1 Reyranella sp.
GTCCTTCATCATCGCGGGAAAATTCAAGCTCGACGAGGAAACGCTGGCCTTCGTCATCATGGTCGACACGGTGCTGGCCTTCGTGACCCTGCCGCTGGTGCGGACACTGCTGCTGTTGTGACATACCCCTCATCCTGAGGAGGCTGCGCAGCAGCCGTCTCGAAGGATGGACTAAAGAGGCGGTGCTCGTGCCCATGCTTCGAGACGCGCTCCTCAGCATGAGGAGGGGGAATGATTCTGTCCTGCTTGGGAAGACCCTAGAACAACCTCATCTGCCTGGCGTCGCGTTTGGCGTCGACCAACGCCGTGCGGGCGGCGGCGGGGACGGCGAAGCGCATCGTGTCGAGGCGATAGCGGACGCGGTTGAGGTCGAGCCGTTTCACCGCGGCGGAGAAGCGCTGGCTCAGCAGCTGCGCGATCGGGCCCTCGCCCTTCATGCGCGTGCCGAACTCGGCCTTGTAGAGTTCGCCGCCGCGCATCTGGCGGACCAGCGACAGGATGCGCTCGGCGCGGTCGGGGCGGTTGGCGCGCAGCCATTCCTCGAACAGCTCCTTGATCTCGAGCGGCAGGCGCAGCGCCGTGTAGCCCGCGCGCGTGGCGCCGGCCGCTGCCGACGCATCGAGGATCGATTCCATCTCGTGATCGTTGAGGCCGGGGATCATCGGCGCCGTCATCACGCCCACAGGAATGCCCGCCGCCGCGAGTTCGCGGATCGCGTCGAGCCTTCGATGCGGCGCCGAGGCGCGTGGCTCCATGGTGCGCGCAAGGTCGCGGTCGAGCGTCGTCACCGACAGGAACACCTCGGCCAGGTTGCGCTTGGCCATGTCGCCCAGAATGTCGATGTCGCGGGTGATCAGGTGGTTCTTGGTGACGATGCCGACGGGATTGTTGAAGTCGCTGAGCACGCGCAGGATCTGCCGCGTGATCTTGAGATCGCGCTCGACCGGCTGGTAGGGATCGGTGTTGGTGCCCATCGCCACGACGTCGCAGCGATATTTCGGCGAGGCCAACTCGGCGGTCAGCAGAGCCGCCGCTTCCGGCTTGAACAGGATCTTCGTCTCGAAATCGAGGCCGGGCGACAGGCCGAGATAGGCATGGGTCGGCCGCGCGAAGCAGTAGATGCAGCCATGCTCGCAGCCGCGATAGGGATTGATCGAGCGGTCGAAGGGAATGTCCGGCGAGCTGTTGCGCGCGATGATGGTGCGGGTGGCGTCCTTGGTCAGCGTCGTGCGCAGCGGCGGAAGCTCGTCCTCGATGTCCCAGCCGTCGTTGGTGCGGATGCGCTTCTCGTCGTCGTACCGGCTTGTCGCGTTGCTGAGCGCGCCCCGCCCGTTGTGCTGTGGCTCGGCGATCTGGTCGTCCGGATAGAGCGGCGGGACGGGCTCTTTCATGTGCCGAGTCTTAGAACAAACAGGGAACGAGTCAAGCCACTGTCTCTGGGGGTTCATTGTCTCCGCATAGGACCACCCCTAGAGAGGGACCATGACCGCCATCGAGTTGCGCCCCGCCCGCCCCGAGGATCGAGACTTCCTGCACAGCCTCTCGCCGCGCCTGTCCGGCGTGCCCGGCCCCGCCTGGCACGACCTGGCCGCCATGGAGGGCTTCCAGGACCGCTACATGACCGCGACCTTCGCCACCGTCGACCCGGCGGCCCAGACGCTCATCGCCTGGTCGGCCGACGGAGAGCGCCTGGGCTACATCCACATGCGCCCGTTCAAGGACGGGGTGACCGACGAGCCCTGCGGTTACGTCTCGCTGCTGGCGCTCACCGAGGGCGCCGAGGGCCAGGGCATCGCACACCTGATGATGCAGGCGGCCGAGACCTGGGCGCGCGCGCAGGGCTATCGCTTCCTCTGTCTCGACGTGTTCGCCGACAATCGCCATGCCGTCGAATTCTACGAGCGCCGCGGCTTCCAGACCGAGACGCTGCGCATGGTGAAGCCGCTATAGCCACTCGGCGCGGATCGAGCGGATCGTCTCGCGCTCGAACGACAAAGCGATCCTCGACCGAAGATGCTCCCTCATTGCGGGCGACAGGCCGGCATCGCTCCATTGCGAAGGGTCGGAGGGGTCGCGCGGCGCTTCCGTCTGCACCTTCCAGCGCGCCATGAACAGGGTGGTGCGCAGCCAGGTGAGGCGACGCATCGGCTGCAGCCAGGGTCGCAATTCGGCGGCACGACTCTCGCCGATCTGCGCGAGATAGGTTTCGGAGAAGTTCCCTACTTCGGCAAGGGAGAGAACCTTGCCGACATCGGGATGCCAGACGGTCGAAGTCGGCAGCGTCGCATGCGCGAGATCGATCGCCGGCGAGCCGACATGGACCTTTTCCAGATCGACGAACCACGCGAGGCCGTCGCCATCGACGATGAAGTTGCCCGGGTGCGTGTCGGCCAGGGCGATCGACAGCGGTTGTGCGCGATCAGCCAGCGTGGCCGCCATGTCCCGCATCAACCAGAGTTCCTCGACGATCTCCGCTCGTGCGCCCGCGTCCGTGACAGCCTTGTCGAGGAAGCGCGGAGCCCCCTGCTCCACGACATCGAGCGTCGCACGGAACGGATTGTCCTGGCGCGGAATCGGCGAGCCTGGCGCAGGCAATGGCAGCAAATGCAGGCGCGCCAGCGTATCGGCCATCGCGTCGAGTTCGTCCGGCAGTCGTGGTGCACGACCTTCGATGAAATCGACGATCAAGGCCCCGCCGGGCAGTCCGGGCTGCGGCTCGATCACCTCATGCAGCTTCGGCGTACGCCCCGCCGGCGCGAGATGACGAAAGGCTTCGGCCTGCAGATGCAATCGCGCCGCCGCCGTCGGATCGTCTTCGTAGGCGTAGGCGATCCGCGCGAGCCGTCCGTCCTTCAGCCGTACATGCCCGTGCGCCGTCCCGGTCGCCGGCAGAGCCTCGCCCTCGCGCAGGACAGCGAGGATATCATTCACGATAGCCCTCACCCTGAGGAGGGCGCGAAGCGCCCGTCTCGAAGGGTGGGAACAAGCACTGTGTGTGTGGCCCATCCTTCGAGACGCGCGCCTGCGGCACGCTCCTCAGGATGAGGGGGGATTCGGATGTCAGCCACTGCGCGGCAGCTTGCCTTCGTTGAGGCGCGGTATCAGCTCGGCGAAGTTGCAGGGGCGGAAGCGGATGTCGAGCTGCTGGCGCAGGATGTCGTCCCAGCCGTCCTTGCAGGCGCCGGTCGAGCCCGGCAGTGCGAAGATGTAGGTCGCGTTGGCGACGCCCGCCGTGGCGCGGCTCTGCATGGTCGAGGTGCCGATCTTCTGGAAGCTGATCCAGC
>JBILYJ010000111.1:0-12684 GCA_044377795.1 Reyranella sp.
TGGCGAAGGTCTTGTTCTCGCCCACGTAGGAGCTGATCATCTTCTTGACCTGCCCGGTCTCGAGCAGCAGGCCGAGGCCCGCGCCGTCGATGCCGGCATTGTTCGAGACGCAGGTGAGGCCCTTCACGCCGGACTCGCGCACCGCGCGGATCAGCTTCTCGGGAATGCCGACCAGGCCGAAGCCGCCGCACATCAGCATCAGATCGTCGCGCAGCAGGCCCTCGAGCGCCGACTTCGCATCCTTGTAGACCTTGTTCGCCATTGCTGTGTTCCGTCCTCGCCGGGTTCTTCGGCATATGGAAGGGCCCGGACTTGCCTGTCAATCAGTCGCGAATGCTGCGGTTCCCCGCGACGAATTCCCCCATCAGCCGGTGTCCATCGTCGCTCACGGCGAGGTCCATGAACAGGGTCCGCTCATGGGCGAGGCCTTGTGACAGAGGCGTTTCAGTCGCCGACCGGACCAGCCGCTTGATGTGCCCGACCGCCCGCGGCGGCTGCGCCGCCAGCCGCTCGGCTATCGTCATCGCATGGTCCAGCACCGGCCCGTCGACCGCGGCATGGACCATGCCCAGCGACGCCGCCTCATCGGGCGACACGGTGCGGCCCAGCAGCGACAGTTCGAGGGCCCGCGCTTCCCCGACCAGGCGCACGAGGCGCTGCGTGCCGCCGGCGCCGGCCAGGATGCCGATGTTGATCTCGGGTTGGCCGAGCCAATAGGGGCCGCGCTCGGCGAGGCGGATGTCGCAGGCCATGCAGAACTCGAAGCCGCCGCCCATGGCCGTGCCGTTGATCGCGGCGATCACCGGCTTCGGCGCGCCTTCGAGCCGGGTGAGGATCCTGTGGTAGGCGCTCTCGGGCGAGGGCCGGTCGAGCGAGAAGGTGGCGCCCTTGGTGCGCAGCTTCGCCGACATCGCCAGCAGTTCGGACACGTCGTAGTGCTCGATGAAGACGCCCTTCAGCGCGCCGGTGAAGACCAGCACCCGCACCGCGGCGTCGGCCAGCAGCCCGTCGACCGCCGCGTCGAGCTCGCCCACCATCGCGGCGTTCATGTAGCCCTTGGGCGGGTTGTTGAAACGGACGATGGCAACGGCGTCACGCCGTTCGATTTCGATCAGGGGCATGCCGGATTGTCGTAGGCCGCGACCCCGATGGCAATCACAGCGCGCCCGACGAGTCGGGGTGGCAGCCGGCGACATCCTCAAGGCGCACAAACGAAATAAACAAAACAGTCGAAACGAACAGGCCCTTTGCTGGGCGCTTAGAGCGGAGTTAGTTGAGGTTGATACAGTAGAACCCGTCGTTTCGACCGGAGCGCGCAGCGCGGTGTGGAGAGACCTCCGTTCCACCAAAAGCCGGCTAATCGTGGAAAAAAGGTCTCTCCACTCCGCCTCGCTACGCTCGGCTCCGGTCGAGACGACGGGAGATTATGTATCGAACTCCACTCTCACTTAAGCGCGCTTTTCCTGCGTGACGGTGAGCGGCTGGGGCAGACGGGTCAGCATCTCCTTCGGCACGACCTGCCAGAAATGCCCGACCTCGCGATCCCAGTCGTTGAGCAGGCGCGCGCCCAGCGGCGACTTGGTCTCGGCGACATGTTCCGCCACCAGCGCCTTCAGCACCGCCTCCCAGTGCGGATGGTCGATGCGCTGCCACGTCACCGTCTCGGGATTGACCTTCAGCTTGAACGCATCTTCCGGGTCGTAGAGGAACGCCATGCCGCCGGTCATGCCGGCGCCGAAATTGACGCCGATCGGTCCCAGGATGACCGCGGTGCCGCCGGTCATGTACTCGCAGCCGTTCGAGCCCAGCCCTTCGACCACGGTGTCGGCGCCCGAGTTGCGGACGGCGAAGCGCTCGCCGGCGCGGCCCGAGGCGAACAGCTTGCCGGCGGTCGCGCCGTACAGGACCGTGTTGCCGATGATGGCGTTGGCTTCCGGCACCAGCGGGCTGGAGATTGTGGGCTTCACCACGATGGTGCCGCCGCTCAAGCCCTTGCCGACATAGTCGTTGGCGTCGCCGAACACTTCGAGCTTCATGCCCTGCACGGCGAAGGCGCCGAGCGACTGGCCGGCGGTGCCGCGCAGGCGCACGGTCACGGTGTCGGGTGGCAGGCCGGTCATGCCGTACTTGCGCGTGATCATCGCCGACAGCCGGGTGCCGACGGCGCGATGGGTGTTCCGCACGCTGTACTGCAGCTGCATCTTCTCGCGATGCGTGAAGAGCGGCTGCACGTCGCGCAGCATCTGGGCGTCGAGCGTGTCGGGCACCTCGTTGCGGCCCTCGACCGTGCAGTGCACGGCCTCGCGACCGCCATCGGCCCGCGTCAGCAGCGGGTTGAGGTCGAGGTCGTCGAGATGGCGCGCACCGCGGCCCACCTGCTTCAACAGGTCGGAGCGGCCGACGATCTCGATCAGCGACTTGTAGCCGAGCTGTGCCAGGATCTCGCGCACCTCTTCGGCGACGAAGCTGAACAGGTTCACGACCTTCTCGGGGGAACCTTCGAACTTCTCGCGCAGCTTGGGGTCCTGCGTGCAGACGCCCACCGGGCAGGTGTTGGAGTGGCACTGCCGGACCATGATGCAGCCCATGGCGATCAGCGACGCCGTGCCCAGCCCGTACTCCTCGGCGCCCAGCATGGCGGCGATCACCACGTCGCGGCCGGTCTTGATGCCACCGTCGGTGCGCAGCAGCACCTTGTCGCGCAGGCGGTTCAGGGTCAGCACCTGGTGCGTTTCCGACAGGCCCATCTCCCACGGGATGCCGGCATACTTGATGCTGGTCTGCGGCGAGGCGCCGGTGCCGCCATTGTGGCCAGACACCAGGATCACGTCGGCCTTGGCCTTGGCCACGCCCGCCGCGATCGTGCCGATGCCGGAGCGTGCGACCAGCTTCACGGTCACGCGCGCCTCGGGGTTGATCTGCTTCAGGTCGTAGATCAGCTGCGCCAGATCCTCGATCGAGTAGATGTCGTGATGCGGCGGCGGGCTGATCAGCGTCACACCCGGCGTCGAGTGACGCAGCTTGGCGATCATCTCCGTGACCTTGAGGCCGGGCAGCTGGCCGCCCTCGCCGGGCTTGGCGCCCTGGGCCACCTTGATCTCGAGCTCGCGGCAGTTGTTCAGGTACTCGGCGGTGACGCCGAACCGGCCCGAGGCGACCTGCTTGATCGCCGAGGAGGCGTTGTCGCCGTTCGGCCGCGGCCGGTAGCGCGCGGCATCCTCGCCGCCCTCGCCGGAATCGGACTTGGCGCCGATGCGGTTCATGGCGATCGACAGCGTCTCGTGGGCCTCCGGACCCAGCGCGCCCAGCGAGATTCCGGGTGCCACCAGACGCTTGCGCAGCTCGGTGATCGACTCGACGTCGTCGAGCGGGATGGGCGTGCGGTCGGTCTTGAAGTCGAGCAGGTCGCGCAGGTTGATCGGCGGCTGGCGGCGCACCGCCTCGCTGTACTTGCGGTACTTCGCATAGGACTCGGTGTTCACCGCGTCCTGCAGCATGTGGATCAGCGCGCCCTCGAAATTGTGGCGGTCGCCGCCGCGGCGGGCTTTGTAGAAGCCGCCGATCGGCAGCGCGATCACGTCCTCGTCGAAGGCGCGGGTATGCTGCTCGGCGATCTCCTCCTGGATGCCGCGCAGGCCGATGCCCGAGATGCGCGAGGGCATGCCGGGGAAGAACTCCGCGACCAGCGAGCGGGACAGGCCGACCGCCTCGAAGTTGCAGCCGCCGCGATAGGACGACAGGACGGAGATGCCCATCTTGGACATCACCTTGAGCAGGCCCTCGTCCAGCGCCTTCTTGAAGTTGGCGAGGCACTGGCCGAGCGACAGCTTGCCGAACAGGCCGCGCGCATGGCGGGCCGCGATCGTCTCCTCGGCGAGGTACGGGTTCACCGTCGTCGCGCCCACGCCGATGATGACGGCGACATAGTGCACGTCGAGGCATTCGCCCGAGCGCACGTTCAGCGAGGTGAAGGTGCGCAGCGACTGGCGCACGAGGTAGGAGTGCACGGCGCCGGCCGCCAGGATCATCGGCAGCGCGGCGCGGTCCCCGTCGACGTTGGCGTCGGTCAGCACGATGTGCAGGCAGCCGCTGCGGACGGCCTCCTCGGCCTCCTTGCAGATGCGCTCGAAGGACTGGCGCATCGCGTCGAGCCCTCCCTTCGGGTCGAAGGTGCAGTCGATGCGGGCCACCGTGTCGCCCATGTACTTGCGCATCGCCTCGAATTCGGCGTTGAGCACGATCGGCGACTGCAGCGACAGCATCTCGCTCTGGTCAGGCGTCTCGTCGAGGATGTTGCCGAGATTGCCCAGCCGGGTGCGGATCGTCATCACGTTGCGCTCGCGCAAGCTGTCGATCGGCGGGTTGGTGACCTGGCTGAAGTTCTGCCGGAAGTAATGGTGCATGCCGCGATAGGTGTCGCTCAGCACCGCGAGCGGCGCGTCGTCGCCCATCGAGCCGACGGCCTCCTTGCCGTCCTCCACCATGGGATGAAGGATCGCCTCGAGGTCCTCGATCGACCAGCCGGCCGCGAACTGGCGGCGGCGCAGCTCGTCGGCGGGGAAGTGTTCGGTCGCCGGTGCGTCCTGCCGGATCAGCGAATCGAGCTCGACCGTGCGCTGGGTCCAGCTCGCATAGTCGTGCGTCGCGGCCAGCATGTCCTTCAGCTCGCGGTCCTTGTAGACCTTGGGCCTGTCCATATCGACCGCCAGCATCTCGCCAGGGCCGAGGCGGCCCTTCTCGACGATCCTGGCTTCGTCCTGCGGGACCATGCCGGCTTCGGAACCGGCGATCAGCAGGTCATCGGACGTCATGACATAGCGCATGGGCCGCAGCCCGTTGCGGTCGAGCCCGACCAGCGCCCACTTGCCGGCGACGGCGGCGATGGCGGCCGGTCCGTCCCACGGCTCCATGACGCCGTTCACGTAGTTGTACATGGCGCGATGCTCGGCCGGCACGTTGGGGTTCGTGGCCGAGGCTTCGGGAATCATCATCGTCTTGACCATCGGCAGGTTGCGATGGCCGCGCACCAGCAGCTCGAACACATTGTCGAGCGCCGACGAATCGGAGGCGCCGGGCTGCACGATCGGCTTCAGGTCCTCGATGAAGCGGCCGAAGTGTTCGTGCTCGAGGCGCGCCTCGTGGCTCTTCATCCAGTTGACGTTGCCCAGGATGGTGTTGATCTCGCCGTTGTGGGCGAGCACGCGGAAGGGCTGCGCCAGCTTCCATTGCGGGAAGGTGTTGGTCGAATAGCGCTGGTGGAAGATCGCGAAGCGCGAGACGAAGCGCTCGTCGAGCAGGTCGGGATAGAAGGCGCCGAGATGCTCGGCGAGGAACATGCCCTTGTAGACGACCGACCGGCAGCTGAGCGAGCAGACATAGAACTCGGCGATGTTCTCGGCGAGCGCCGCCTTCTCCATGCGCCGGCGCAGGATGTAGAGCTGCTTCTCGAACTCGCGATTGTCGAGCTTCGCATCGCCGCGGCCGATCAGGATCTGTTCGATCTCGGGCCGCGTCTCGTTGGCCTTGGCGCCGATGACCGAGATGTCGACCGGCACCTGTCGCCAGCCCAGGATCGTGTGGCCGAAGCGGAGGATCTCGGTCTCGACGATGGTGCGGCAGCGCTCCTGCGCACCGAGATCGGTGCGCGGCAGGAACACCATGCCGACCGCCAGCCGCCCGGCCTGGGGGACCTCGCCGCTCGAGTCGCGGACATGTTCCTTGAAGAAGTCCTGCGGAATCTCGACGTGGAGGCCCGCGCCGTCGCCCGTCTTGCCGTCGGCGTCCACGGCGCCGCGGTGCCACACGGCCTTCAGCGCATCGATGCCGGCCGCGACCACGTCGCGGCGGCGCTTGCCGTCCAGCGCCACGACAAGACCGACGCCGCAGGAATCGAGTCCCTCGGCGGGGTTGTAGCCGTAGGCGGCAGTGAGCTTGGCGGTGCCTTCGACGTACTGGCGGACGAAATCTTGTGCGGACATTGGACGATCTTCCTTTGGCCTCTGACCCCTCCGGCGCTTCGCGCCACCTCCCCATTCGAATGGGGAGGGATGTTTCCTCCCCCGTCAGCGGGGGAGGTGCCCGCGTCTTACGCGGGCGGAGGGGGCATGTTGTCTAAGTGTCTGAGAACAGCTTGCCGGCCTCGGCCCAGTTCTCTTTCTTGATGTCGGTCAGGATGATCTGCACGGCGTCGGGCGTGCAGCCCAGCGCGCGGCAGGTGCCTTCGGTCAGTTCCTTGGCAAGCGCGCGACGCTGTTCAATGGTGCGGCCTTCGAACATCTGGACGTTGATCATCGGCATTTTCTTCTTCTCCCTTGGTCAGAACTCGTGATCGATCGCGACATGGCCCGGCTGTGCCTTCACGCGGGACAGCCAGGCGGTGACGTTCGGATAGGTCGACAGGTCGAACCCGCCTTCGTCGGCGACGTGCGTGTAGGCATAGAGCGCGATGTCGGCGAGACCGTAGCGATCGTCGACGAAGAAGGTGCGGGTCGCGAGATGCTTCTCCATCACGTCGAGCGCGGCATGGCCCTTCTTCATGATGTCCGGCAGGTTGGCTTCCTGCTGCGGCGAGAGCTTGTCGAGGAAGTGCTTCCAGAAGCGGGCGACGGCGATATAGGGCTCGTGGCTGTACTGCTCGAAGAACATCCATTGCAGCGTCTTCGCACGCGACAACCGGTCCGAAGGCGCAAACGGCGTGCCTTCGGCCAGGTACCAGAGGATTGCGCCCGACTCGAAGAGGAAGGAGCCGTCCTCCAGTTCGAGCGTGGGAATGCGACCGTTCGGGTTCTTCGCCAGGAACGCGGGCGTGCGCGTCTCGCCCTTCAGGATGTCGCACTCGATGCGCTCGAACGGCACGCCGAGTTGCGACATCAGCAGCCAGACCTTGTAGCCGTTGCCCGACCCGGTGAAGTCATAGACCTTCAGCATCGTCTACTCCGCCGCGATGCGCTGGGCGGCCAGCGCCTTCGTGGTCAGATAGGAATGGATGCGCTCGGCGGCATCGCGGCCGTCGCGTACCGCCCACACGACCAGCGAGGCGCCGCGCACGATGTCGCCGGCGGCGAACACGCCGTCGAGGCTGGTCATCATGCTCTTCCAGTCGATCTTGAGCGTGTTCCAGCCGGTGACGCCGAGGTCCGGCGCAGCCATCGCGGCCGGCAGGTCCTCCGGATCGAAGCCCAGCGCCATCAGCACGAGATCGGCCTCGATGTTCACATGGCTGTTGGGAATCTCCTGTGGCGTCTGACGACCCGAGGCATCGGGCATGCCGAGATGGATGCGCACGGTGCGGACGTGGCTCACCGTCTCCTTACCCAGGAAGGCCTGCGGCGCGGCCAGCCAGACGAACTCGACGCCTTCCTCCTCGGCGTGCTTCACCTCGCGCTGCGAGCCCGGCATGTTGGCGCGGTCGCGGCGATAGAGGCACTTCACCGACCGGGCGCCCTGGCGCACGGCCGTGCGCACGCAATCCATCGCCGTGTCGCCGCCGCCGATCACCACGACGTTCCTGCCCGCGGCATTCAGCATTCCCGATTCGAACGCAGGCACCGTGTCGCCCAGGCCCTGGCGGTTCGAGGCGGTGAGATAGTCGAGCGCCGGTGCGATGCCCGCGAGGCCGACGCCGGGGGCGGCGATGTCGCGGGCCTTGTAGACGCCGGTGGCGATCAGCACGGCGCCGTGTCGCGCGCGCAGCTCCTCGAGCGAAACGTCGCGGCCGACCTCGCAGTTCAGATGGAAGGTGACCTTCGAGTCGCGCAGCAGCGTCTCGCGGCGCTGCACGATCTCCTTCTCGAGCTTGAAGTTCGGGATGCCGTAGATCAGCAGGCCGCCGACCCGATCGTAGCGATCGTAGATCGCGACCTGGTAGCCCTTGCGGCGAAGCTGCTCGGCCGCGGCGAGGCCTGCCGGGCCCGCGCCGACGATGCCGACGCTCTCGGGCCGCTCGCGCCGCGGCTGGATCGGCTTCACCCAGCCGCGCTGCCAGGCGGTGTCCGTGATGTACTTCTCGACCGAGCCGATCGTGACCGCTTCGAATCCCTTCTCGATGACGCAGTTGCCTTCGCAGAGCCGGTCCTGCGGGCAGATCCGTCCACAGATCTCCGGGAAGTTGTTGGTCGCCGAGGAGAGTTCGTAGGCCTCTTCGAGCCGGCCCTCGGCGGTGAGCTTCAGCCAGTCGGGGATGTTGTTGTGAAGCGGGCAATGGATCTGACAGAAGGGCACGCCGCATTGCGAGCAGCGCGCCGCCTGTTCGGCGGCCTTGTCCTTGGCGAAGCCCTCATAGATCTCGTCGAAGTCGCGACGGCGTTCGGCTGCCGGCCGCTTGTCGGGCATGGCTTGCGGCGTTCCGACGAACTTCAGCATCCTCTCGGCCATCCCCGGCCTCCTCGGACAAGTTGTGAAATTTTATTACGCAAGAAGCGCGCCGACCGCGCCTTTGCTGCATTGCTAGAGGCGTTTAACCATGCGCATCGCTGATAGTCAATATTACTGACCTATTTTTGAAAATAGATCAGGCTCTCCCTGATTTCCCTCTCTCCGGGGGAGTCTAGAAATCGCATTTAGTTCCGATTACTGACTAATTGCTTCAGGCAAGCATAAACGCCTTCCGTGACGCCTTTATTGGGTCACTTAGGCTGGAGCGTGCTGGTTGTAGCGGCCGCCGATCCGGTAGCGGTCGAGGTACATCGGCAGGATGGCCTCGGCGGCGGTCGGCGTGATGCCGAGTTCGGCAAGTCCGGGCGCACCCGGGCGGGTGACGTTGTCGGTCACCAGCAGATCGACCTGGTCGTGGGTCAGCGGCGGCACGGGGAGGAATTCCGCGAAGAAGCCCGCGATCTTCATCAGGCCGGCCGGGATGCCGATGATCCGCTTGTGGCGGTCGATCTCGCGCAGCACGAGCTTGCCGATCTCGCGATAGGTGTAAACGTGCGGGCCGCCAAGCTCGAACACGGACTTCGCGGTGTCGGGCCGCTCCAGTACGGCCACCACGGCTGCGCCGACATCGCCGACATAGACCGGCTGGACCCTGGCCGAGCCGTCGCCGACCACGGGCAGGAAAGGGGCCTGGCGGGCGATCTGGGCCATGCGGTTGAACATCGCGTCCTCGGGCCCGAAAACCACGCTCGGACGAAGCATGGTGGCGTTCGCGAAGCCCGAGACGATCGCATCCTCGGCGTCGACCTTGGAGCGGATGAACCTGTTCGTCGAATTGCGCTGGTCCGCGCCGATGCCCGAAATGTGCACGAGACGCTGCACGCCGGCGGCGCTGGCGGCTTCCGCGATCGCCCTCGCGCCCTCGACATGGACGGTCTCATAGCGCTGCCGGCCGCGCTGGAAGGCAATGCCGGAGGCGTTGATCACGGCCTGGCTGCCGGAAACGGCGGTCGCGACCGAAGCAGGAATGCGCAAATTGGTTCGCAGGATGGTAATCTGGCCGACATTACCTGCGGTCTTGATCCGCTCCGCGAGCTCGATGCGCCGGCAGGCCACGCGCACCTGGTAACCCTCCTGTGCCAGTGCCCGCACGATGGCGCGGCCGACGAAGCCGCTGCCGCCAAAAACCGTGACCTGCTTGATGCTCATGATGCTGCCTATAGCCCAATGCCATGAAGGTTCAAGGGGCGAAGCGCGCACGCGCGATCTCGGGCAAATGTCTACCGCGGTTGACATCGGCACGGCCCGGCCCTAACTCAGCGCCCGCACTAGACCGCATGCCGTGCCCAGGTGGCGGAATTGGTAGACGCACTAGTTTCAGGTACTAGCGCCGCGAGGCGTGGAAGTTCGAGTCTTCTCCTGGGCACCATGCGGCTGGTTTCTCCCCGCAAGTCAGATACCTGAGCCGACTCAACCGGCTTGCGGCGGATCCGGGCCGATTGCCGGATCATCGCCGGATGAAATTCGCATAGATCATCAATAGGACGAAGGCCGCGGCGCCGCTTGCGGTTCCGTAGGCGAGGGTTATTGGAATCCGCCACCGGCGGTGCTTGCGGGCGAGAATCCGAAGATGGTCACGCCGGCTCATGCCGCCAGGGAAATCATACTTGCCGGGAGGGTTCTCGATGTTTTCCGTCGCGCGCCGCCACCCCACGATGGCGCCCCCGATGAAAAACAAGCCGACGATGGCGAATACTGCGTAGCTCATCGTATCTTTACCCTAGGGCTCTGGTCCGATGCGAACGAGCCATTATAGCAACATATTGGCTTACGGAACGATTACGGCCCGCGCGACGAAGTGCGTGCCGTGCTGATGGCCGGGCGCGTAGGATGCGTTGTCTTCGTCCAGCCCCGGCATTATGGACTGCGCTTTCGGACTGGCGTACATACTGACCACGCGTCCGCATCTTCATGTGGAATATCAACAGCTTAGACGTTGCCCAAGCATTCTGCCGCCGGGCGACGTGCTGGCCAGCCGGAGCATTTCTAGATGGCGATCAGCCTTCACCGTGGCGACCTTCCCGCGGATATTTCGTTCGGCTCCGTCGTCGCCATCGACACCGAGACCATGGGACTCAACCCGCATCGCGACCGGCTCTGCCTGGTGCAACTCTCGGGGGGCGACGGCAACGCCCATCTGGTCCAGATCCCGCGGGGGGCGCCGAAGGGCGCGGCCAAGGCGCCACGGCTGGCCGCCCTGATCGCCGATCCCAAAGTGCTGAAGCTCTTCCATTTCGGCCGCTTCGACATCGCCGTGCTCGAGCATTCGCTCGGCGTGCGCTGCGAGCCGGTCTATTGCACCAAGATCGCGGCCAAGCTGGTGCGCACCTTCACCGACCGCTTCGGGCTGAAGGACCTTTGCCGCGAGCTGCTGGGTGTCGATCTTTCCAAGCACCAGCAGACGTCGGACTGGGGCGCCGACAGTCTTACGGACGAGCAGCTTGCCTATGCCGCTTCTGACGTACTGCACTTGCATGCCCTGAAGGCCAGGCTGGACGTGCTCCTGGAGCGCGAAGGCCGCCGTGAGCTGGCGGACGCCGCCTTCCGCTTTCTCCCCACCCGCGCACGTCTCGACATTGCGGGCTGGCCAGAAACGGATATTTTCGCTCACTGAGATCTTTATCCCACTGGATTTGGCACGTTTTTTGCTGTAAGTTTCTCACACGGAGGTCAGCAGACCTTCAGGGGTGGGGTGACATGCGTATCGGTCCGAGTCTAATCCTCGCGTCACGCCAGACGCTGGCGATGACGCCGCAGCTCCAGCAGGCCATCAAGCTGCTGCAGTTCTCGCACCTCGAGCTGGCCACTTTCATCCAACAGGAACTGGAAAAGAATCCGCTGCTGAGCGAGGGTTCCTCGGAAGACGGCCCGGCGGCCGACTACGAAGCTCCTCCCATCGAGGCGCCGCGCGATACCGCTGAGGCGCTTTCGGCAGCCGCGCCGGCCCTTGCCGACGCCGACGATCGCTGGACCCGCGAACATGCCGACCGGGGCGGCGACGCCTCCGCGAGCCGTGTCGGCCAGCGCGAGGATGCGCCCGAGGCGCTCGATTTCGTGGCCGAGCGTCCGCGGTCGCTGGCCGTTCATGTGCTCGAGCAGATCGAGCTGATGTTCGATGATCCGGCGGACCGCCGTATCGCCGTGAAGATCGCCGAAGGCCTCGACGAGGCTGGCTACTGCCGCCTCGATGCGTCGGCCGTCGCCGAAGCCGTTGCCACCGACATCGCGCTCGTCGAAAAGATCTGGGCGCGGCTTCGCCAGATGGAGCCGGCCGGTCTTTTTTCCCGCACCGTCGCCGAGTGCCTCGCCGCGCAGCTCGCCGAACGCAACCGCCTCGATCCGGCGATGAAGGCGCTGCTCGACAATCTCGACCTCGTCGCCGCCGGTGAACTCGGCCAGCTCCGCCGTCGCTGCGGTGTCGACGACGAGGATCTGCGCGACATGCTGTCCGAGCTGCGTACGCTCGACCCGCGTCCAGGCCAGGCCTTTGACTTCGAGCCGATCCAGCCGGTGCAGCCCGATCTCTACCTGACGCCGGCCAAGGATCCCGACACCGGCGAGGATGGCTGGCATATCGAGCTCAACACCGATGCGCTGCCCAAGGTTCTGGTCGACCGCAACTATCACGCGACGCTCATGAAGGGCGCGCGCGCCAAACCCGACCGAGACTTCGTCGCCGAGCGGTTCCAGTCGGCCAACTGGCTGGTCAAGACGCTGGAGCAGCGCGCCACCACGATCCTCAAGGTCGCGCGCGAGATCGTGCGCCAGCAGGACGGCTTCTTCCGTCACGGCGTCAGCGCGCTGAAGCCGCTGGTGCTGCGCGACATCGCCATCGCCACCGAGCTGCACGAGAGCACGGTGAGCCGCGTCACCTCGAACAAGTACATCAACACGCCGCGCGGCATCTTCGAGTTGAAGTACTTCTTCACCTCGTCGCTGCCGGCACGGACGCCGGGCGTCGTCGTCTCCTCCGAATCGGTGCGGTCCCGTATCCGACTGCTGGTGGGCGGCGAGAATGCGCACCAGCCGCTGAGCGACGACCACATCGTCGACCTGCTGAAGGGCGAGGGAATCGAGATCGCGCGCCGCACCGTTGCCAAGTATCGCGAGGCCATGCGCATACCGTCGTCGGCGGAGCGTCGTCGCCTCGGCCGGTTGGGCATGAGCCGTCAGTTGCCCTCGGGTCTGCCGCACGCCGCTGCCGTCGCCCAGGCGATGAGCGGGTCGGCCGACTGAGACCGGCCGCGCGGT
>JBILYJ010000588.1:0-3271 GCA_044377795.1 Reyranella sp.
GGTTCCTTGAAGACGGCCGCAAGGTGCGCGTAGCGCGTGCCTCCGGCGAGACCATCGACCGCTAGGAGAACGGGCCATGCCCGCGCGTCTGCAAGAGCACTATATCAAGTCCGTGCGTGAAGCGCTCGCGAAGGAGTTCTCCTATCAGAACCCCTTCCAGGTGCCGAAGCTCGAGAAGATCGTCATCAACATGGGCGTCGGCGAGGCGGTCAATGACCGCAAGGCTGTCGATGGCGCCGTGGCCGACCTGACGGCGATTACCGGCCAGAAGCCGGTCATCACCCGGTCGCGTAAGTCGATCGCGACATTCAAGCTGCGTGAAGGCATGGCGATCGGCGCCAAGGTCACGCTGCGTCGCGACCGGATGTACGAGTTCATCGATCGCCTGATCAACATCGCCCTGCCGCGCGTCCGCGACTTCCGCGGCCTGAACGGCAAGTCGTTCGACGGCAATGGCAACTACGCCATGGGCCTGAAGGAGCAGATCGTGTTCCCCGAGATCGACTACGACAAGGTCGACCAGGTGCGCGGTATGGACATCATCATCTGCACGTCGGCGAAGACGGACGCGGAAGCCAGGTCGCTTCTCCGCGCTTTCGACTTCCCCTTCGTGAACTGAGGCCGGAGAATCACATGGCCAAGACGAGTTCGGTCGAGAAGAACAACCGGCGCGCAAGGATGGCGAAGCAATTCGCCGGCAAGCGCGCCAAGCTGAAGGCGATGGCCGTCGACGACAAGTTGACGCCTGAAGAGCGCTTCGGGGCCCGCCTCAAGCTGGCGGAACTGCCGCGCAACTCCTCGCCGACGCGGGTACGCAACCGGTGCGAGCTCACGGGCCGCCCGCGTGCCGTGTACCGCAAGTTCAAGCTGTCGCGCGTTGCGCTGCGTCAGCTGGCGTCGCTGGGCGCTCTGCCCGGCGTCGTGAAGTCGAGCTGGTAAACGGGGACCGTAGACCATGGCGATGACAGATCCCGTCGGCGATTTGCTGACCCGCATCCGCAACGGCCAGTCGGCGCGCCTCGAGAGCGTGACGGCGCCGGCTTCGCGGCTTCGGTCTAGTGTTCTCGATGTACTCCAGCGCGAAGGCTACATTCGCGGCTGGTTCGAGGAAGAGCTGCGCCCCGGCGTCCGGGAGCTCCGCATCGAGCTCAAGTACGACAATGGCCGTCCGGTCATAAAGGAGATCAAGCGCGTCTCCACCCCGGGCCGTCGCGTCTACTCCAAGATCCGCGAGCTGCCCCGCCACTTCAACGGGCTGGGCATCTCGATCCTCTCCACGCCGCGCGGCGTCATGTCCGACGCCGAGGCGCGGGCCGCCAATGTCGGCGGCGAAGTCATCTGCAAGGTGTTCTGAGCATGTCGCGCGTCGGCAAAAATCCGGTCGTCATACCGGCCGGTGTCACCATCGAGCTCCAGGGCCAGCACCTCAAGGCCAAGGGCAAGCGGGGCGAGCTCCAGCTCGTCGTCCATGACGACGTGTCCGTCGCCAAGGAAGGCGAGGGTCTGGTCTTCAAGCCGCGCAACGACAGCCGCCGCGCCCGCATGCAGTGGGGCACGGCGCGCAATCTGGCGAGCAACGTCGTCCGCGGCGTGTCCGACGGTTTCACCATCAACCTCGAGATCAACGGCGTGGGCTATCGCGCCTCGGCCGATGCCAAGATGCTGAAGATGCAGCTCGGCTTCAGCCACGATGTCGAGATCCCCATTCCCGCCGGAATCCAGATCAAGGCGGTCAAGCCGACCGAGATCGAGATTTCGGGCTCCGATCGTCAGCGCGTGGGCCAGATCGCTGCGGAAATCCGCAGTCTGCGTCCGCCCGAGCCCTACAAGGGCAAGGGCATCAAGTACTCGACTGAGACGATCCGGCGCAAGGAAGGCAAGAAGAAGTAGAGGCGAGAGAATCATGTCCGACCGCAATGCTCTTTTCGCCCGTCGCCAGCGGCGCACGCGCTACGCGCTACGCCAGGCCGGCAACGGCCGTCCGCGCCTCAGCGTCTTCCGCTCGGGCAAGCACATCTACGCCCAGGTCATCGACGACCGTAAGGGCGTGACCCTGGCTGCCGCGTCGACGCTCGACAAGGACGTCCGCGGCGCGCTCAAGACGGGCGCCGACAAGGGCGCGGCGACCGAAGTCGGCAAGCTGATCGCCGCCCGCGCCGTCGCGGCCGGGGTCAAGGAAGTCATCTTCGACCGCGGTGGCTACACGTATCACGGCCGCATCGCTGCGCTGGCCAATGCCGCCCGTGAGGGCGGCCTGTCGTTCTGATCGGGAGTTAGATTATGGCTCGTTCACCCGGTGGTTCCGGCCGTTCCCCCCGCGATCGTGATCGGCCGCGCGACCGCGACGAGGACAATGAACTGACCGACAAGCTGGTCACGATCAATCGCGTCGCGAAGGTCGTGAAGGGTGGTCGTCGCTTTGCCTTCGCCGCCATCGTCGTCGTCGGCGACCAGCGCGGTCGTGTCGGCCATGGCGCCGGCAAGGCCCGTGAGGTTCCCGAGGCGATCCGCAAGGCCACGGAGGCCGCCAAGCGCGGACTGATCCGCGTGCCGCTGCGCGATGGCCGCACCCTGCATCACGACGTGAAGGGCCGCTTCGGCGCCGGCAAGGTGACGCTGCGCGCCGCCCCGGCCGGTACCGGCATCATCGCCGGCGGCCCGATGCGCGCCATCTTCGAGACGCTGGGCATCAAGGACATCGTCGCCAAGTCGGTGGGCACGTCCAACCCGCACAACATGATCAAGGCGACCTTCAAGGCGCTGGATCAGCTCAACTCGCCGCGCATGGTCGCGACGCGCCGCGGCAAGAAGGTCGGTGACCTGCTTGGCCGTCGTGACGAGACGACCGCGGAAGCGGCCGCTTAAGGAACCGGACCATGGCCAAGGGCAAGACCATCAAGATCACCCAGACCGGCAGCCACATCGGCCGGACGGAAGACCAGCGCGGGACGCTGATCGGCCTGGGTCTGAACAAGCGCCATCGCACTCGTGAGCTCGTGGATACGCCCGAAGTGCGCGGCATGATCAACAAGGTGCGCCATCTCGTGCGCGTCGAAGAGGAAGCGCGCTAGGCCCTTTGGGTTGCGGCGCGGAGGTAGAAGACCATGAGACTGAACGAGATCTCCGACAATCCGGGCGCCCGCAAGGGTCGCATGCGCGTCGGCCGCGGTATCGGCTCCGGCAAGGGCAAGACCGCTGGTCGCGGCGTCAAGGGCCAGAAGTCGCGCACCGGCGTGGCCATCAAGGGCTTCGAGGGCGGCCAGATGCCGCT
>JBILYJ010000589.1:0-3266 GCA_044377795.1 Reyranella sp.
AGGGCGACCGAGCTGAAGAAGCGCCTGTGGTTCACCGTGGCCGCACTCGTCGTCTTCCGTATCGGCGCCTACATCCCGGTCCCCGGCGTCGATCCGGCCGCCCTGGCCGAGATCTTCAAGCAGAATGCCGGCGGCATCGCGGGCCTGCTGGATGTGTTCTCGGGCGGCTCGATCGGCCGTATGTCGGTGCTGGCGCTCAGCATCATGCCCTACATCTCGGCCTCCATCATCATGCAGATCCTGACGACGGTGGTTCCGTCGCTCGAGGCGCTGAAGAAGGAAGGCGAGGCGGGCCGCAAGAAAATCAACCAGTATACGCGCTACGGCACGGTGGTCCTGGCGACCTTCCAGGCTTACGGAATTGCGGTCGGGCTCGAGAGCCAGGTCGCCACGGCCGGCCCCGTCGTGATCGACCCCGGCATCTTCTTCCGCTTCGTCACCATCGTCACCCTGGTCGGCGGCACGCTCTTCCTGATGTGGCTGGGCGAGCAGATCACCGCGCGCGGCGTCGGCAACGGCGTCTCCCTGATCATTTTCGCCGGCATCGTCGCGGCCCTGCCGGACGCGCTGGTGCAGACCCTCGAACTCGGCCGCACCGGCGCCCTGTCGGCGCTGTTCATCATCGCTCTGGTGATCGGAGTCGTGGTGGTGGTGGCGGTCGTCGTCTTCGTCGAGACTGCGCAGAGACGAATAGTCGTCCAGTATCCCAAGCGCCAGGTCGGCAACCGCATGTATGGCGGCGAGGCCTCGCATCTGCCGCTCAAGATCAATACGGCCGGCGTCATCCCACCGATCTTCGCGTCGTCCCTGCTGCTGTTCCCGGCGACCATCGCGTCTTTCCAGGGCGCGGGTGAGCCGGGCTGGATCCAGTGGTTCTCGACCTATCTCGGCCACGGCCAGCCGGCCTATCTGATCGCCTATATCGGCCTGATCGTGTTCTTCTGCTTCTTCTACACGACCGTCGTGTTCAATCCGACGGACACGGCGGATAACCTGAAGAAGAACGGCGGATTCATTCCCGGCATTCGTCCCGGCAAAAACACGGCCGAGTATCTCGAGTACATCCTGAACCGGCTGACGGTCATCGGTGCGCTCTACCTCTCGGCGGTCTGTATTCTGCCCGAGCTGCTGATTGCCCGCGGCGGCGTGCCCTTCTACTTCGGCGGCACCAGCCTCCTGATCGTGGTCTCGGTGACACTCGACACGGTGACCCAGGTGCAGGCGCACCTGCTCGCCCACCAATATGAGGGCCTCATCAAGAAGGCCCGCCTGAGGGGCAAGGGCCGATGAACATCATTCTTCTGGGACCGCCGGGCGCCGGCAAGGGGACGCAGGCCCAGCGGCTGCAGCAGGAGCGGGGGCTGATCCAGCTCTCGACAGGCGACATGCTTCGGGCTGCCGTCGCCTCGGGCAGCGAACTCGGCCAGAAGGCCAAGGGCATCATGGAACGGGGCGAACTGGTTCCCGACGAGCTGATGGTCGGCTTGATCAGGGACCGGATCGCCCAGCCGGACTGCGCCAAGGGCTTCATCCTGGATGGCTTCCCGCGCACCGAGGCCCAGGCCAGGGCGCTGGACAAGATGCTGGCCGAGGCTTCCAGGAAGCTCGACCGGGTGATCGAGATGGAAGTCGACGAGAAGGCGCTGACCGAACGTATCGTCGGCCGGTTTTCCTGCGCCAAGTGCGGCGCGGGCTACCACGACACGTTCAAGCAGCCGAAGGTTGATGGGATCTGCGACGTCTGCGGTTCGACAGAATTCGCGCGCCGCAAGGACGATAATGCAGAGACCATGAAGACTCGCATGGCCGCCTACAGGGCTCAGACCGAGCCCTTGTTGCCCTACTACAGCGCCCGAGGGGTGCTGCGGAAGGTCGACGGGATGGCCGCGATGGACGAGGTTTACCGCCAGATCACGGAGGTTTTGGCGGGGACTTGACAAGGGTGAGTTCCATTGACTCGGGGGCGCGGATACATATAATCGCGCGCTTTTCCGGGGCCAGCGGAACATGTGACGGGCGCGCGCGAGCGCGCCATAAGTCTTTGAAGGAGTTGGGACTTTGGCTCGTATAGCCGGTGTGAACATTCCGACCGCCAAGCGTGTCGTGATCGGACTTCAGTACATCCACGGGATCGGTGCGGCGAAAGCCAAGGAGATCTGTGGAAAAGTCGGGATCGAGGAGTCGCGCCGCGTGAACACGCTGAGCGACGACGAAGTCATCCGCATCCGCGAGGCCATCGACCGTGACTACACGGTCGAGGGCGATCTGCGTCGCGAAGTGGCGATGAACATCAAGCGCCTGATGGACCTCGCCTGCTATCGCGGCCTGCGCCATCGTCGCGGCCTGCCGGTCCATGGCCAGCGCACGCATACCAACGCGCGCACCCGCAAGGGTCCGGCCAAGCCGATCGCCGGCAAGAAAAAAGTGACGAAGTAAGAGGGGATCAGGGTCATGGCCAAAGCTGCAGCCGCCACCGGCGCCGCGCGTCCCCGTCGCAAGGAACGCAAGAACATCATCGCGGGCGTCGCCCACGTGAACGCCTCGTTCAACAATACGATCGTGACGATCACCGACGCGCAGGGCAATGCCATCGCCTGGTCGTCCTCGGGTCAGCAGGGTTTCAAGGGTTCGCGCAAGTCGACCCCGTTCGCCGCGCAGATGGCCGCCGAAGGCGCCGGCCGCAAGGCGATGGAACATGGCATGCGCACGATCGAGATCCTGGTGCGCGGTCCGGGTTCGGGGCGCGAGTCGGCGCTGCGCGCGCTGCAGGCCGTCGGCCTCGCCGTGACGTCGATCCGCGACGTGACGCCGATCCCGCACAACGGCTGCCGCCCTCCGAAGCGTCGTCGCGTCTGATTTCGAGTGGAGGCGGCGCTTCGCGCGCCGCCCGCTCTTGAAGAATGTGTTGCGGGTCCCGCGGGGCTCGCATGAACCGGTCTAGAGGGGTAACCCACGTGCTTCAGAAGAACTGGCAGGACCTGATCAAGCCGGAGAAGCTTGTCACCGAAGCCGGCGTCGATCCCGGTCGCGTTGCGACCATCGTCGCCGAGCCGCTCGAGCGCGGTTTCGGTCTCACGCTCGGCAACGCGCTGCGTCGCGTCCTCCTGTCGTCGCTCCAGGGTGCCGCCGTCACGTCGATCAAGATCGACAACGTGCTGCATGAATTCTCGTCGATCCCCGGCGTCCGCGAGGATGTGGTCGACATCGTGCTGAATATCAAGGCGATGGCCGTGAAGATGCAGGGCGACCGCCCGCAGCGTCTTTAC
>JBILYJ010000590.1:0-3263 GCA_044377795.1 Reyranella sp.
GCTGGAAGTTGGCCTTGGTCGTGTCGACGTAGCGGCCCTTCAGCTCCTCCTTGTCGGAGAAGGCGATGGCATGGACCACGAAGTCGAGGCGGCCCCATTCCTTCTTCAGCGTCTCGAACAGCCGGTCTAGGCTCGCCTCGTCCTCGACATCGGCCTCGACGACGACGGTCGAGCCGAGCTTCTGCACCATCGGCAGCACGCGCTTGCCGAAGGCCGCCCCCTGGTAGGTGAAGGCCATCTCGGCGCCCGCGGCATGCAGTGCCTGGGTGATGCCCCAGGCGATCGAGCGGTCGTTGGCGACGCCCATGATCAGCCCGCGCTTGCCGGCCATCAGGCCGGCCACCTTGGGGAAGCCCGAGCCCTCCGTACGATCGTCTGGCATTGTTTCCTCAGTGACCGTAGCGGGAGAACAGGAGGCAGGCGTTGGTGCCGCCGAAGCCGAAGCTGTTCGACATGACGGTCTGGAGTCCGGCCTTGTCGATGCGCTGGCGGGCGATGGGATAGCCCTCGGCGCCGGGGTCGAGATTCTCGATGTTGGCCGAGGCGGCGATGAAGTCGTCCTTCATCATCAGCAGCGAGTAGATCGCCTCGTGCGCGCCCGTGGCACCCTGGCTGTGGCCGGTCAACGACTTGGTCGAGCTCACCGTGGGCAGCTTGTCGCCGAACACGGAGCGGATGGCGTCGAGCTCGGTGATGTCGCCGACCGGCGTCGCCGTGCCGTGGGTGTTGATGTAGTCGACCGGCGTATTGCGCAGCGGGGCGCCGGGGAAGCCCGCGAGCGCGAGCTTCATGCAGCGCCGTGCGCCCTCGCCCGAGGGAGCGACCATGTCGGCGCCGTCGGACGTCGCGCCATAGCCGATCACCTCGGCGTAGATCTTCGCGCCACGCGCCTTTGCCGTCTCGAGTTCCTCGAGCACCACGATGCCGCCGCCGCCGGCGATGACGAAACCGTCGCGGTCCCTGTCATAGGCGCGGCTGGCCCGCTGCGGCGTGTCGTTGAACTTCGACGACATGGCGCCCATGGCATCGAACAGCACCGAGAGCGTCCATTCCAGCTCCTCGCCGCCACCCGCGAACATGCGGTCGGCCTTGCCGAGCTGGATGGTCTCGACGGCGTTGCCGATGCAGTGCGCCGAGGTCGAGCAGGCCGAGCTGATCGAATAGCTCGGGCCCTTGATCTTGTAGGCCGTGGCGAGGTTCGCCGAGACGGTGCTCGACATCGCGCGCGGCACCTGGAAGGGACCGACGCGCTTGGGGCCCTTTTCCTTGGCGACCAGAGCCGACTGCACGATGGCGCCGGTCGTCGGGCCGCCCGAGCCGGCGACGAGGCCGGTCCGGTCGTTCGAGATCTCGGCCTCCGACAGGCCGGCATCCTCGATCGCCTGCTTCATCGAGAGATAGGCATAGGCGGCCCCGTTGCCCATGAAACGCATGAGGCGCCGGTCGACCAGCTCCTCCACATTGAGCTTCAGGGTGCCGGCGACCTGGCTGCGGAAGCCAAGTTCGCGATACTGCGGCACGAATTCGATGCCGGATTTGCCTTCCTTCAGCGACTGCGTCACCTCGGTGGCGTTGTTGCCGATCGGGGAGACGATGCCGAGGCCCGTGACGACGACGCGCTTCATCAGACTGCCGCCGCCGGCGTTGCGGCGTCCTTCACCAGGCCGACCTTCATGTCGATCGCCTCATAGACCGGGTTGCCGTCGGCCGTCACGAAGCCGTCGCCGACCCCCATGACGAGGCGGCGCAGGATCAGGCGCTTGGGATGCACGTGATAGGTCAGCTTCTTGACGGTCGGGACGATCATGCCGGTCAGCTTGACCTCGCCCACGCCGATCGCCCGGCCGCGGCCCGGGGCCTTCATCCAGCCCAGGAAGAAGCCCAGCATCTGCCACAGCGCGTCGAGGCCGAGGCAGCCCGGCATCACCGGATCGCCCTTGAAATGGCAGGCGAAGAACCAGAGGTCGGGATTCACGTCCAGCTCGGCGATGATCTCGCCCTTGCCGTACTTGCCCCCCGTCGAATCGATTTTGACGATGCGGTCGAACATCAGCATGGGCGGCAGCGGCAACTGCGCGTTCCCGGGGCCGAAAAGGTTACCCTTGGCGCATTCGATCAGGTCTTCGAAAGTATAGCTATTCTTCTGCTCGTGCTCGCTCACATTCACCGTCCCACAGGCCGCCCCGGAAGGCTTCAAGGCCAGAATAAGGATGCCGGACGCCCGGCGCAAACCGACGCTTCCGGCTGGAGAAGCCCTTTTCTTGTCTTCTTCGCCCGCTTACATAAGACTGTCACCATGACAGGCAATAGCCCCGATTTTACCATCAGCCTCCGCGCCGCAGGCTTGAGGCCGACCCGCCAGCGCGTGGCGCTGGCGCGCGTGCTGTTCGAGGGCGGCCATCGCCATGTCACTGCAGAGAGCCTGCATGCCGAGGTCAAGGCGACCCCCATGCCGGTTTCGTTGGCCACAGTGTACAATACTCTCAATCAGTTCCGCGACGCCGGGCTCCTGCGCGAGGTCGTCGTGGCGCCGGGCCGGTCCTATTTCGACACGAACACCGGTCACCACCATCACTTCTTCGTCGAGACAGACGGCGAGTTGCACGATTTTCCTTCCGACGAAGTGACCATCGCCGGCCTGCCGGCGCCGCCCGAGGGCACCAGGCTGTCCCGCGTCGACGTCATCGTCCGCGTCCGCAGGTAGCAGCGATTGCGAAGCGTTTGCAATAACTTAGAATGGTTCTAAGGTTCTTGACGCAGCCGTGCACGGCCCCCTAAATCCCCTCGTGAGATCGGCGGATGGGCCGATCGCAAAGGGAGTAGAACCATGGCGAACCTCAAGGGATCCAAGACCGAAGACAACCTCAAGGCGGCTTTCGCCGGCGAAAGCCAGGCCAATCGCCGCTACCTGTATTTCGCCCAGAAGGCCGACGTGGAAGGCTACAACGACGTCGCCGTCGTCTTCCGTTCGACCGCCGAGGGTGAGACCGGCCATGCGCACGGCCATCTAGAGTTCCTCGAGGTGAGCGGCGATCCGGCCACCGGCCTGCCGATCGGCCCGACCGACAGCAACCTCAAGGCCGCGATCGCCGGCGAGACGCACGAGTACACCGACATGTACCCGGGCATGGCGCGTACCGCGCGCGAGGAAGGCTTCACCGAGGTCGCCGACTGGTTCGAGACGCTGGCGAAGGCCGAGAAGAGCCACGCCGGCCGCTTCCAGAAGGCCCTCGACACGATGGGCTGAGCCCTCCGGGCTCGTT
>JBILYJ010000591.1:0-3256 GCA_044377795.1 Reyranella sp.
CCCGAACTCAACTCGGCCGAGAACATCTGGGAGTACCTGCGCAAGAACAAGCTCGCCAACAGCATCTTCGAAACCTACGACGACATCGTCGAGGCCTGCTGCAACGCGTGGAGCTTCTTCGCAAACGACCCAGCCGCCGTCGCCTCGATCACAAACCGAAACTGGGCCAAGGTCAGTGCTTAGGGCCGTTGGTATCACATCATCAGAACGACAAAGCCCGCTTCGTGCGGGCTTTTTCATGCTTCGGATTCACGCGAGGCGTGGCCGGTCGATCCTCTATCTCTATCTGGGGTCGGGACGCTAACGCGCCCTGAACGCGCAAGTGATAGGCCGGTCCGTCGTCCTATCGCATCGATCCGTGACCGGAGCGAAGCAACGGCCGGTCGGCGTCCTACGATTCGGCTTCCGGCGTGCATCACAGCGACCGCAGCGCCGTGGCAATCGGCGCAATCAGGTCCGCAGGAACGACGCTAGCGCCTGGCGCACCCGGTTCGCGAGACCGAGTGGCGCGTCCGGTCCGGTGACCGGCTCTTCAACCGGCGGCGCAGGCTGGTCGAAGCGCACGGCCTTCAGATAGGGCGAACAGCCGCCACGCTGGTCGGACCACATGACCCACCAATCGCACTTGGCGCATACTTTGCCCAGCTCGCTACTCGGATCCTCGTACATGTCGCAGAGCCGATCATAAGCTGCTTGTAGCGAGGTGTCGGCAATGTTGGGGAGCCATGCCGCATCACCTTCATGCGCCTGAACCATCATCGCGCAACAAGGCGCGATCTGGCCTGACGGCAACACATACAACTGAATGTGGCAGTCATTGCGACGCTCCGGCACGAAGAACAGATTCCGGAACTTGAGGGTGTCATAGTATTCGGCGTGAAAGTACACTGCGTCAACGCGGGTGGACCAAAAGTCGGCAAACTCCTCCATGCGATCGCGTGCATCACCGATCAGGATGCAGTTGACCTCTACGCTGATGTCGGCGATGTCGGCCCTGCGTTGGCGCAGATAAGCGATGGTCGCCAAAACCCGTTCGAGATCGCCGCCGCGCCGGATCTTGGCATACTGCCGCGGCTCGATATGATCGACACTGAAGCGAAACTCCCGGACGCCCATAGCCAGCATTTCCTCGAGCCGCTCGGGAGGCATCGACTGACCATGGCTCAGCACATTCACCGGATGCCCGAGCGCGATACTGGCGCGTAAATGGTCGAGCGCGTGCGGGTCCTGGAAAAAATCACCGGTTGCGGCGAAGTGCACCTTCGTGCCAGCCGGTACCTGCGCCAACCCTTTCTCCACCATCTCCGGGTCGAGCGTGCGTGCCTTCTTGATCGCGTTGGGACCATCGAAGTGGCAAAAGACGCAGCTCAATTCGCAGGACTCGGTCGTGGCAAAACCATTGAAATCCATTACCGGCTGGCGATGTGCATTCGGCTTGAAATCGCCGCCCGTCGCACGCTGCAACGCCGCAGCTTCCGCCGCCCGGTTCGATGGAGTCTTTGGCATATCGACCACAATACCTTGAGCATCGTCGCACATAGGAGCCACGTCAACGCCACAACGCAACTTTTTCCGCTGGGGTTCCGCCCAAGTTGATGTCTTTGGCAATCGCCGATATCATTTCGGTGATGAGCACCTCCTTCGCCGCGCATGTCTCCAACCGTCTGAAAGAGACGCGTTTCACGGTTATCGACGTCGGATGTGCCGGGGGCATTGCCCCGGCCTGGCGGGTCTTCGGGAACGGACTGCGCACGGTTGCCTTCGATGCCAGACGGTGCTGAGTCCACATAACCCACCAATCGCACCCTGCGCAGACTTTGCCCAATTCGCTGTTTGGATCCTCGTACCTATCGCAAAGTTGATCGTAAGCGGCCTGTAACGGTGTGTCCGCAATGTTGGGAAGCCAAGAGACATCTCCTTCATGTGCTTGGACCATCATCGCGCAACAGGGCGCAATCTGACCAGACGGCAAAACGTATAGCTGGATGTGACAATCGTTGCGCTTTCCGGCACGAAGAAGAGGTTCCTGAACCTCAACATGTCATAGTATTCCGCGTGAAAGTGCACCGCGTCGACACGAGTGGACCAAAAATCGGCAAATTCTTGCATGCGCTCGCGCGTGTCACCTATTAGAATGCAATTCACCTCAACAACGATATCCGTTAGATCGGCCTTGCGGGTGCGCAAATACCTATGAAGTATTCTGAGAAGCAAGCCGGAGCTTTGGAAACCAATGAAGTTTGACGAGGTAGTAGCGCAGGCATCCCAAAAGTGGAAAGAAGTGCCCGGCGCGACGGATACGCAGCCCCGCCAGTTTTCCGATGAACTTCTCAAGCTCCCGAATGAGGAGTTGCTTGCTTGGTGGGACAAGCGGAACGCCGAGTCAGCCAGCCTCCGGGGTTGGTACCGGAGGTTGTATGGGCCAATTCTCAAGGGGAAGAAGGTGGTCGAGATCGGGTCCGGCCTCGGTTTCGATGCGGTTCATTTCGCGAGTGAAGGCGCGAGGATCACTTGCTGCGACATCGCTCCGTCAAATCTGGAAGTGATTCAGAGAATTGCCAGTCTCAAGGGCTTGAACATTGAGACCCTGAGCATTGAGAGTCTTCATTCGTTCGAGCGTCTTCCGGTTGACTTCGACTTCGTGTGGGCGATCGGCTCTATTCACCATATTCCGTTCGACGGCGCGCGACAGGAAAGCCTTGAGATCATCAAGCATCTCAAGCTTGGCGGCCGATGGATCGAGCTATCATACCCTCGCGAACGCTGGGTGAGGGAAGGATCGCCGAAGTTTTCAGATTGGGGGCGGATGACCGATGGCGACCGCACGCCGTGGGTCGAGTGGTATGACAGCGAAAAATTGAAGACTCGCCTCTCGCCTTGGCGTCTAGAGTTCAATTTGGAATATCGTCACCAGTCAAATGCGTATATCTGGCTCGACTGCCAAGTGATTGGTCAGCACAGCAGCAGTAAGGGCCCGATTATCGAGATCGCTGCGCCGAACAAACGGCTCGCAGCGCCGGGTAAGCTATGGGACTACGCATGGTCGGCTCCGTTGCCGGTGACCTCAGCTGCCGGTCCAATTGCTATTGAGATTGAGGCCGAAGTTCAGCAAGGATCAGTGGGCTTCGTCGCGTGGAAGGAAGAGGGCGACGAGTTCCTTTCGCGCGAAGTCATAGTTGATACGAGTACTGGCAACCAACTCATCTATCTCAAGGTAGAGGAGCCCCAGCCGAACCTTCGACTCCTGACGCGGAAT
>JBILYJ010000112.1:0-12584 GCA_044377795.1 Reyranella sp.
GTTGTTTTAGCTGCATTCATTTCCGGCCAGACTCTCAGGATGAGGTGGGGGAAAGCCTTCTACGCCGCCCGCTCCTTGAGGATTTCCCAGGCGCGGCGGAAGGTCTGGGCCATTTCCTCGGCCGGCACCGCGCCCGAGAAGAGCACATGGCCTTGCAGGGCGAAGCTCGGCACGCCCTGGATTCCGGCGTTGCGCGCCATCTGGTCGCCGGCCAGCACTTCGCGGCGGCCCTCGTCGCCGGTCAGCATCGCGAGCACCTCGGCGCGGTCGAGCCCGGCTTCGGCCGCCACGTCGGCCAGGATCTTCGAGTCGCCGATATCGGCGCCCTTGCAGAAATAGCTGTCGAACAGTTCCTCGACGACCGCGTCCTGCACGCCGCGCTGACCGGCGAAGCGGATCAGGCGATGGGCATTCACCGTGTTGGGCGTGCGCGCGATGCGATCGAGGTGGAATTCGAGACCGACCGTCGCGGCGGTCTCGGTGATGCGCTGGTCGAGCTGGCGGGAGCGCTCGAGGCTGCCGAACTTGGAGATGCGGTAGCTCGTGCGCTCGACACCCTCGGCGGGCATCTCGGGATTGAGCTGGAAGGGGTGCCAGGCGACGGCGACCCGGCAATGCTGGGTGGCGAGAAGATCGAGGGCGCGTTCGAGTTGGCGCTTGCCGATGTAGCACCAGGGGCAGATCACGTCGGAGATGACGTCGATGCGGCCGGTCGGTTGGACCTGGTCCATGGCTCTGTTTCCTTCCCTATTGGCTTCAAGCGTATACCTGCGCGGAATCTCCGGCAACGAGAGGACCCTGGCCATGCCCAAATATCGCTCCGCCCTGATCGTAGGAACCGGCCCCGGCCTCAGCGCCTCGCTGGCCCGCCTGTTCGCGAAGAACGGTTTGTCGGTAGCCCTGGCGGCCCGGCAAACCGACAAGCTCGCTGCACTGGCAAAAGAGACAGGGGCATCGGTCCACGCCTGCAATGCCGCCGATCAAAAGGACGTTGCGGCTCTGTTCGAGACCTTGGATGCCGCCGGCCGCACGCCGGATGTCGTAGTCTACAACGCCAGTAACCGGGTGCGCGGCGCCCTCGTCGACCTGGCTCCCGACGACGTGAAACGGGCCATCGACATCAGCGCCTTCGGCGCCTTCCTGGTGTCGCAGCAGGCGGTGAAGCGCATGTTGCCCAAGGGAGAAGGCGCGGTTCTCCTGTCAGGGGCGACGGCGGGCGTAAAGGGCTTCGCGCTCTCGGCGACCTTCGCCATGGGGAAGTTCGCGCTGCGTGGCCTCGCGCAATCCATGGCGCGCGAGCTCTCGCCCAAGGGCATCCATGTCGCCCATTTCGTGATCGACGGCGGCATCCGCAGCGCCGCGCGGCCGGTGCCCGACGACAGGCCCGACAGCCTGCTCGATCCCGACGCCATCGCCGAGACCTACTGGCATGTGCTGAACCAACACCGCAGCGCCTGGAGCTGGGAAGTCGAGGTGCGGCCCTGGGTCGAGATGTTCTAGAGGGACCGGCGCGCTACCAGGAGAAGCGCCAGGTGAGCGCGGTGCCCGTCACGAACTGGTTGCGCGATCCGCCGGGTCCCGTGACGATCGGCGAATTGGCGACCGTGTCGGCGAGGTAGTTGTAGCTGCCGAAGGCGACGAGGCTCAGCCTGTCGTGGATGCGCCACAGGGCGCTCGCCCCAACGCCGACGCTTCGAAGGCCGGCGCCCGGATAATATTGCGAATAGCCCGAATTGATCGACTGCAGGGCGTTGATGCCGAAATAGGCCTGATTGTAGGTGCCGTCGGTCACCGAAAGGCGGGGGCCGCCGGACAGGAACACGCTGTCGGTGAGCCGCAGCTTGCCATCGACCAGCGCGTCGAAGATCAGGCCGTTGCTGCCGCCGATGCCCCGCCGCAGCTCGATCTTGGCGGCGATGAAGGGCTGGTCGTAGCGCAGAAAGGCGCCGCCCTCGATCGTGAAGGGCACATTGCCCGTGCCGAAGAGATAGCCGCCGTCACCCTGGTTGCGGGGGAAGCGGTAGCGGAAGATCGGGCCGGCCTTGAAGCCGGAATTATCGAACAGCGTTGCCCCGATGCCGTCGCGCGCCGAGATGAAGACCTTGTCGCGCTGGTAGCGCAGATCGAGGTTGGGGATCGGCAGCACGCGATAGTTGGCGCTTCCCTCGAACCACGGCGCCAGCACAACGCCCGGTCCGATATCGAACGTCCAGTCCTTCGGCGGCGGCCTGAAGGGTTCGCTACCGATGCTCATGGGTTGGGCGGAGGCAGTTCCCGCATGTACCGTGAAGACGGCGAGGCAGGTAACGAGGAGACGGGACAAACGCACAGGGCAACTCCGCTGTTAACCTTCTTTTACGTGCCCGACAGATTGCCGGATCAGTCTATGTGAAATCAAAGAGTCTCTTCGAGCATCAGCCGCGCCGCGTGCAGGTCGTCGAATACGCGCAGGCACTTGGCCCGGACTTCCGGCAGCGGCGGCAGGATGTCCGGTACCATGAACGCCATCGTGCCGGCGGCGTGGGCGGCCGTCAGTCCGACGTTGGAATCCTCGAAGGCGATGCAGCGCTCCGGCGCCACGCCCAGCCTGCGGGCGGCCTCGAGATAGACGTCGGGCGCGGGCTTGGCGTTCTCGACATCGTCGCGCGTGGCGACGGCGGCGAACCGCTCGATCAGACCGGCGCGCCCGAGGTGACGCTCCGCAGTGAGGCGACCGGAGCCGGTGGCGACGGCGAGGCGCAGTCCGCGGCCCGCCAGGAAGTCGAGCATCTCGACCACGCCGGGCTTGACCGGCAGATGGGTCTCGAGCCGCCGCTTGGCGTGGCCGGAGAAGCGCTCGCGGAAATGGTCGATGCGGAAGGCGGACCCATAGAAATTCTGGATCATGACGTCGCATTCGCGGCCCGAAATGCCGATCATCGAGTGACAGAAATCCAGGGTTATCTCGATTTCGAGATCGCGCGCCGCGTCCTGCAGCGCGTCGATGTAGACCGCTTCGGTGTCGATCAGCAGGCCGTCCATATCGAAAAGGACGGCTTCAACGGGTTTCTTCAGCATGCTTTCGTTCTAAGCTGTGCGGCCGAGAGGGCAAGGGAGAGAAATATTCATGCGCATCCATAACCTGTATGTCGACGCCGACGGCGAGACCCACTTCCGCGACATCGAGATCGAGTGGAAGAACGAGGGCCGCGGCGGCAAGACCTCGGCCACCCTGCCGGCGACCGGCATCATCTTCCGCGAGACGCCCGGCACCTACGACTACGAATGGCATCCGGCGCCGCGGCGGCAGTACATCATCAACCTCGACGCCGGCGTCTCCATCCAGGCCAGCGACGGCGAGACCCGCATCATCGGCGCCGGCGAGGTGATCCTGGTCGAGGACACGCACGGCAAGGGCCACTTCTCCAAGGCGATCAACGGCCAGCTTCGTCACTCCATCTTCATTCCCATCGAATAGCCTAGAGGCTTCCATGAACATCCAGACTCCCGTCGACCCGACCAACGACCTCGTCGAGCAGGCGCGCCGCGTGCTGCCGGGTGGCAGCTTCGGCAACATGCCGGCCGAGGTGATCCTCAAGGAGGGCAAGGGCGGCAGGATCTTCGACGAGGCCGGCAAGGAGTATGTCGACTTCCTGCTGGGCTCCGGCCCGATGTTCATCGGACATGCCCATCCCGAGGTCACGGCGGCGGTGCAGGCGCAGGTGCCCCTGGGCACGACCTTCTTCGGCAACAACCGCCACGGCATCGCGCTGGCCGAGGCGATCGTCGACGCCGTTCCCTGCGCCGAGCAGGTGCGCTTCGTCTGCTCAGGCACGGAGGCGGACCTCTACGCGATGCGGGCCGCGCGCGCCTTCCGCAAGCGCGACAAGATCCTGAAGTTCGAGGGTGGCTACCACGGCATGAGCGATTACGCGCTGGTGTCGCTGGCGCCCAAGAGCCCCGGCAATTTCCCGCGCGGGTCCATCGATTCGGCGGGCATTCCGAAGTCGGTGGCCGACGAGATGGTGGTCGCGGCCTTCAACGACATCGACATGGTGCGAAGCCTGATCGAGGAGCAGAAGGACGAGTTGGCCGGCGTGATCGTCGAGCCGTTCCAGCGCCTGATCCCGCCCAAGCCCGGCTTCCTGCAGGCGCTTCGCGAGGTGACGGCAGAACACGGCATTCCGCTGATTTTCGACGAGGTCGTGACCGGCTTCCGCTTCGCCTATGGCGGCGCCCAGGAGTATTACGGCGTCACGCCGGATCTCTGCACCCTGGGCAAGATCGTGGGCGGCGGCTTCGCGCTGGCGGCCACCGCCGGCCGCGCCGACATCATGAAGCACTTCGATCGCCTGGCGATGACCGACGAGGATTTCATCTTCCAGGTGGGCACGTTGTCGGGCAACCCGGTCGCCGCGGTCGCGGGCCTCGCGACGCTCGAGGTGCTGAAGCGCCCCGGCACCTACGAAGGCGTCTTCGCCAACGGCCGCAGGCTGATGGACACGCTGTCGGAGCTTCTGAAGAAGCACGGCGTCAAGGCGCAGGTGATCGGCGAGCCGCCGCTGTTCGACATCATCTTCACCGATCAGCCGGTCAAGGACTACCGCGACACGCTGAAGGCCGACACCGCGCTCCAGAAGCGTTTCAACCAGGCCCTGCGCGCCCGCGGCATCATGAAGGGCGACAGCAAGTACTATGTCAGCGTGGCCCACACCCAGGCCGACATCGATCACACGATCGGCGCCTGGGAAGAGGCGCTGAAAGAGATCAAGTCCTCGCGCTGAGCAGGTTGCCCAGGATCAAGCCGAGGGCGAGATCGTCCTCGGCCCCGAAACTGTGGCGCGCGATCCGTCCTTCGCGGTCGATGATCACCGTCGAGGGCGTGCCGCGGAAGCCATAGGCCAACATGGTCTGCGGGATCGGTCCGTCGGGTGAAGCCCGATCGACGGCGACCGGGAAAGTGATCTTGTACTCCTGCAGGAAGGCTTCGAGCGACACCGGCGTCATCGCCGCGTGATGCTCGAACACGGTGTGGATGCCCAGCACCGTGAGCCCGTCGATCGACTTCGCGATCTCGTTCAACTTGCGCGCCTGCGGGATCGCGGTGGAGACACAGCCGGGGCACAGCATCTGGAAGGCATGCAGCACGACGATCTGACCGCGCAGGCCTTCGAGCGTGATCGGCTGGTCGCTGTTGAACCAGCGCTCGATGATGAGGGGCGGGGCGAGGGGACGCGTGGTGTCGGTCATTCGAGTAAAGGTCCTTCGCTGCGCTCAGGATGACAACGGTTTTGGAATGGGCGTAGTGCGTCGAACCACAAAACAGGTGTCATCCTGAGCGCAGCGAAGGACCCTTCTCTTTCTCTCAGGGACTATCGAGGCCCTTCGACTTCAGGATCTTGCCATTCTCGGGATTGGCGAGCGCCAGCAGCAGCGCGTTGGCGGCGGCGCGGTTGCCGGAGGCCACGGAGATGCCGCCGGAATAGATCGTGTAGTTCTGCAGCATCAGCGGGATCGGGCCGACGAACTGCACGCCCGGCATGCCCATCAGCTCGCTGCTCTGCTGGAGCGCGACGTCGGCCTTTCCGTCGACGATGCGCTCGGCGGCCAGCCCGCCCTGGACCAGCACGCTCTTGGGCTTGAGCTGGTCGGCGATCCCCATCTGCTGGAAGAGCTGGGCGACGTAGATGCCGCTCGACCCGCCCGAGGCCGGATCGATGTAGGCGACGGCGCGTGCCGCCAGCAGCGCCTTCTTGAAACCGTCGGGCTCGGAAATGTCGGGCACCGGTGCGCCCTGCTTGATCGCCATGCCGACGCCGGCGCGGGCCAGTTCCTTGGCGCTGCTCTCCTCGATGCGGTTGCCCAGGAACTGGGCCATCGGGACCGGCGGGATGACCACCACGTCGAAATACTCGCCGGCGGCGACGCGCTTCTGCAGCACCCCGGTCGTGCCGCTGTCGATCGTCACCTTGTGCCCGGTCTTCTTCTCGAAGTCGGCGACGATCTCGAGGGCGGCCGGCTTGTAGGCGCCGGCGGTCAACAGCTTGAGATCGGCGGCCGAGGCGCCGCCCGCGGCGAGGGCGAACAGGAGGACGAGCAGGACGCGCATGGTTTCCCTCAGGCTGGCGTGCCCATGATGTAGGGCTTCAGTGCAGCATACATCAGCGCGTGCGTCGGTGTCGGGACATTGTGCTTCCTGCCCAGCTCCACGACCTTGCCCGACAGCCAGGGCAGCTCGATCCGGTTGCCGCGCAGCAGGTCGACCGCCATGGAAGCCATCAGGTGCGGCGGGGCATTGCGGTTGAAATTGAAGGTCCGCTCGACGATGTCGGCAGGCAGGGCGACGCCCAGGGCGCGCCCGACCGCGGCCACTTCCGCGTAGGCGGCACCGAACATCGCGTTGATGTCGGCATCGTCACGCAGCTTGCCGACCGGCAGGCGCGTGAGCGCCATGACGCCGGCATTGGAGGCGAGCAGCACGAACTTGATCCAGAGATCGGTCAGGATGGCCTCGCTCAGCACGCCATCGATGCCGGCCTTCCTGCACATCTCGGCGAACGCCACGGCGCGCGGGCTGCGGCTGTCGTCGGGTTCGCCGAACACCATGCGCATGACCGTGCCGGTCTGGCGGATCAGGCCCGGCTCGGCGATGGTCGCGCTGATGTTGGCGACGCCCGGCATGACCGCGCGGGCGCCCAGGATCGGAACCAGGCGCTCGTGGGCATCGACGCCGTTCTGGAGGGTGATGACGGCCGTGTCGGGCCCGATCATAGGCTTGATCGCGGCGCCCGCGCTCTCGACGTCCCACAGCTTCACGCAGAACAGCACATAGTCGACCGGGCCGACCTCGGCCGCATGCTCGGTGGCCTGCGTCGGCTGCAAGTGAGTGTCGCCGCGCGCGCTCTCGATCCTCAGCCCATCCATCTTCATTGCCGCGAGATGGGGCCCGCGTGCGATGAAGGTGACCTCGGCGCCTGCATGAGCGAGCGCCGCGCCATAGCCGCCTCCCACGCCGCCGGCGCCGACAACCGCGATCTTCATCGAGCTCGTCTCCTATGCCGCCGCGATGCTGCCGACCAGCAGGCAGCCCACCCGGCCGCTCAGCCGTATCGGCACGGGGATGTCCAGACGCAGCGCATAATCCGACGCCAGTTTGCGCTCGTTGCCCTGCACCGCCACCGTCGCGTCGCCGTGGGGACTGTAGGCAATGTGCGTTCCGGGTTGCAGGATGAGCGTGCGGTCCTCGTCGAGGATGGCGATGTCGACCTTAACCTTGGCCCGGGCGCCGATCAGGTTGACGACCTCCACCGGCCCGGCCTCCAGCCGGCTGACGATCGGGGTCTCGCCCTTGAAGCGCACGGGTCGGAAGGGCTGGCGCACGTCGATCTCGCCCTGGGGCGTCTCCAGCACCAACCCGCTGCCGGAGACGAGGACCTGGACGCGATCGTAGCCGGTATAGTCGGAGAAGGGGCCGGGTTGCACGATCAGGGTGCGGCCGAACCGCCAGACATCGCCAGAGAAGGCGATGTCGACGGTCGTGCCGCCGCCGTTCTTCCACGGCGTGCGGAGATAGCTTGTAGGGTCGAGCAGGGTGATCACGGTACTATACGCTCCTTGCGAAAACGCGTCAGCAGGCGCTCGAACATGGCCTCGCTGTCGACCACCTCGTGGAAGCCGTGCAGCCGGCTCTTGGTGACGTCCGACATCACGTCCCAGTCGGAGCCGAACACATAGTCGGCGAACGGCCAGGCCACGAGCTGGCCGAAGTCGAACTTCTTCAGCTTGTACTTCTTCGTCATCTCCGCCCACAGATCGGCCTTGTCGGCCATCTGCTGGGTCAGGCTGATGGTCTGCAGCTCGCCCACCTGCATGTCGAAGACCCGGGCGATGCGCGGCCAGACATTGCGCCAGCGGAAGTAATCGCCGTTGGTGATGTTGTAGGCCTGGTTGGCGGCGCGCTTCTCGGTGGCGGCCCACAGCGCCGCGCTGGCGAAATGCGAAGAGTCCGTCACCTGGTAGACCGTGCCGTAGGCACCGGGCTTGCCGGGAAACCGCAACGGAAGCCTGAGTTCCTTCGAGATCGCGGCATAGACCGCGATGGCCGGCATGATGCTCATGGCCGTGCCGGGCGCGAAGCCGCACAGCGTCTGGGGCCGCAGCTCCGTCCAGCTCCATCGCTTGCCGCGCTGGAAGCCGGTCAGCCAGTCGATCTGGTCGAAATAGAAATCCGGCGGCATGTGACGCGGATCGGTCTCGCGCATCGGCGTCTTCAGGGGGCCAAGATGCGTGCCGTAGTATTTCGTGCCGGTGACGAGAACGACGCGCTGCAGTTTGCGCGAGGCCTTGGCGATGGCCGTGACCGAGTTCACCAGCATGTCGCGGTTGGGGGCGATCACCGAGGCGTAGCCCGCTGCGTTGCCGGTGCCCGCCTGGAAGGCGGCGTAGAAGACATGGGTGACGTCGCGCAGGTCCGTGAGCTTCCCTGCCACGTCGTCGAGGTCGAGCAGGTCGACCGAGACGTGCCGATAGCGCGGCCCGCTCTTCTCCGGCCGGCGCGACAGCCCGATCACCTGCCAGTCGCCCTCGGCCAGCAGACGCTCGACGATGTAGCGGCCGATGACGCCCAGGGCGCCGACCACGACGGCTTTCTTCTGCATGTCTCTACCTCGTCGTCGCGATGGTGCCATTGTCGAGCAGCGCGTCGATTTCGGCGTCCGTGTAACCATGCTCGCCGAGGACCGCGCGGCTGTGCTGGCCGGGCACCGGCGCCTCGGCGCGCGCCGTGCCGGGGGTCGGCGGCAGCATGCCGGGCAAAGCGGGGACCGGCACTTTCTGCGGCACGCCGGCCTGTTCGAGCCAGTGGATCAGGCCGGTTTCCTTGACGTGCGGCTGGTCGATGAAATCGGCGTAGCTGTTCAGCCGTTCGTGCATCAGCCTGGCGTCGGTGAGCTTCTCGCTCCAGTGCGCGGACGGCTTCGCCTCGATCATCGGACGGATGATGGCATAGAGCGCCGCTTCGTTGGCGAGACGCGCCGCCGGCGTGGCGAAGCGTTCCTCGTATGCCAACGCGGGCACGTCCATCAGCCGGCAGAGGCTCTGCCAGTCGCTGTCCTTGATGGCGAGGATCGACATCCACGCGTCCGCCGTCCTGAACACGCCACCGGGCACACCGCCGGGCTTCATCGTGCCGCCTTCGAGATGGCAGGCCATGAGGCGGATCGACTGCAGCGCGGTCGCGGACTGCATCAGGCTGACGTCGATGTAGCGCCCCTTCGTTTCGTCGCGCCGCGCGTAGAGCGCCGCGCTCACCGCCTGGAAGGCGTAGAGCGCGGTCGACATGTCGACCACGATCACCGGCACGCGATGGGGAATGCCGTCCTCGCCGCGATTCTCCGCCATCATGCCGGTATAGGCCTGCAGCACCGGGTCCATGGCCGGCCGTTCGGCCAGCGGGCCGGTCTGGCCGAAGCCCGAGATCGACACGTAGAGGAGGCGCGGCACTCGCGCCGACACCGCTTCATAGTCGAAGCCCAGCCGCTTGATCACGCCCGGCCGGAAGCCTTCGAGGAAGATGTCGGCGCCCTCGAGCAGGCGCCACACGATCTTCTTGCCGGCCTCGCTCTTGAGGTCGACGGACAGGCTGCGCTTGCCCATGTTGCCGATGATCGAGAAGGCGCTGTGGCTCCCGTAGTGGACGCCCAGGGTGCGCGCCCAGTCGCCCTCGCCGATTCCCTCGACCTTGATCACCTCGGCGCCGTGCTGGGCCAGCAGCATCGCGCAATAGGGGCCGGCGATACCCTGGCTCAGGTCGACGACCTTGAGGCCGGCGAAGGGCGCGTCGTAGCTCATGCGAGCTTGACCAGCATCTTGCCGAAGTTCTCGCCGCGCAGCAGGCCGATGAAGGCGCGCGGCGCCTTGTCGATGCCCTCGACGATGTCCTCGCGGTACTTGAGTCTGCCGTCGCGGATCCACTCGCCCATCTGGCGCATCGCAGGCCCGTAGTGCTGCGCGAAGTCGGTGACGATGAAGCCGCGGGCGGTCACGCGCTTGCCGACGAAGGTGCCGAGCAGGCGTGGCCCCATCGAGGCGCCGGTCGCGTTGTATTGCGAGATCGAGCCGCACAGCGCGACCCTGCCGAAGAAGTTGATGTTGCGCAGGACGGCATCGGTGATCTCGCCGCCGACATTGTCGAAATAGACGTCGGGCCCGTTGGGGCAGGCGGCGCGCAGCGCGGCGTCGAGGTCCTTTTCGGCCTTGTAGTCGATGCAGGCATCGAAGCCGAGTTCGTTCTTCACGAAGGCGCATTTCTTCGCGCCGCCGGCAATACCGACGGTGCGGCAGCCCATGATCTTCGCGATCTGGCCCACCACCTGGCCGACCGCGCCGGAGGCCGCCGACACCACGACCGTCTCGCCGGGCTTGGGCTGGCCGACATGCAGCAGGCCGAAATAGGCGGTCATGCCGGGCATGCCCAGAACGCCGTTGGCGGTCGAGATCGGCGCCAGCGAGGGATCGACCTTGCGCAGGGCCGGCCCGCCGCCGATCGCATATTCCTGCCAGCCGAGGCGATCCTCGACGATGTCGCCCACCTTGAAGTCGGGATGCTGCGAGGCCACGACCTCGCCGACCGTGCCGCCGGTCATCACCTCGCCAAGGCCGATGGCTGCGGCATAGGACGCGGCGTCGCGCATGCGGCCGCGCTGGTAGGGATCGAGCGAGAGGTAGTGCACCTTGACCAGAACCTCGCCGTGGCGCGGCTCGGGCACCGGCGCTTCCTCGACGCGGAAATCGGATTCGGCGGGCTCGCCGGGCGGGCGGCGCACGAGGACGACGCGGCGGTGGGTCTTGGGGATGCTCATGAGCGGTTGCCTCCGATTTGCTTTGGGCCCCACCATAGCGCGGGATTTGCAGGAGCTGCCATGCCGACGATCCGCCGTCTTTCGTTTATCGGACTAGAATATTCCTTCGCGCCGGAGAAGGCCTACGGCATGTCGCGCGGCGGCGGGTTCCGCCGCCAGGGCGGGCTGGTCGAGGTCGAGACCGACCAGGGCGTGAAGGGGGTTGGAGAAGCCTTCGGCAATCCGCTGGTGACGCGGGAGTATTTCCGCATGCTCGAGCCGATGTTCCTCGGCCGCAGCCTCTTCGACTTCGACCATGTCGAAGCGAGGGCGCGCAACGCGATCTATCACCTGGGTGTGGGCAACCAGCTCACCTCCTGTCTCGCCGGCATCAACGTCGCCTTGTGGGATGCGATGGCCCGCGGCTTCGGCGTCCGGGTCTGCGACCTGATCGGCGGCTGCGGCGCGACACGTTTCCCGGCCTATGCATCGACCGGCTTCTTTTCCGACGATCCCGATCGCCAGCTCGAACACATGATGGCGGAGGCGGCGGCCCATCCCTATGCCGGCGCCAAGATCAAGATCGGCCGCGGCATCAAGAGCGACGTCGAGCGCGTGCGGCTGGCCCGCGAGGCGCTGGGGCCGGACAAGCTGCTGCTGGTCGACATCAACGGCGCCTACACGGTCGACGTGGCGCTGGAATGCGCCCGGGCGATCGAGCCCTACGGCATCCACTGGATCGAAGAGCCGCTGCCGCCGGGCGATTTCCGCGGTTATGCCGAGCTGCGGGCGCGCTCGCCGATCGCGCTCGCGGCCGGCGAGGCGCACCATACGGTCCGCGACTTCCGCGCGCTGATCGACGGGCGCTGCATCGACATCGTGCAGCCCTCGATTCCCGGCGTCGGCGGCATCACCGAGGCCAAGCGCATCGTGGCGCTGGCCCACGCGCAGAACCTGCGGGTCGCGCCGCATGTCTGGGGCGGCGCGGTGGGCCTGGCGACGGCCTGCCACTTCCTCGCGGCGCTGCCGGCAACCCCGCACACCGACCATCCGCCGCATCCCTCGATGCTGGAATACGACATGAGCGACAACGAGCTGCGCACCAAGCTGCTCAAGTCGTCGCTTCGGCTCGAGGACGGGCACATCGTGCTGCCGGAGGGGCCCGGCCTCGGTGTCGAGCTCGATTGGGACGCCGTCGAACGCTACCGGGTCTGCTGATGCCGCCGGTCAAGGTCGATCCGGACAAGGTCCGCACTTTCGAAGACGCCGAGAGCTTCTACGCCTGGCTCGACAAGCATCACGACAAGCAGGACGAGCTCTGGATCAGGATCTACAAGGTCCGATCGGGCGTGCAGTCGATTACGAGCAAGGAAGCCATCGACGCCGTTCTCTGCTGGGGCTGGATCGACGGCATCTGCAAGGGGCTCGACGACAAGAGCTTCCTGCAGCGCTATACGCCGCGCCGGCCCAGGAGCATCTGGAGCCAGGTCAACGTCGATAACGTCGCCCGCTTGATCGACGAAGGGCGCATGACGGTGCACGGGCTGAAACAGGTCGAGGTCGCGAAGAAGGACGGGCGATGGAAGCGCGCCTATCGAACCAAGGGCTCGACGATTCCCGACGATCTGCAGGCCGCCATCGACGCCGAGCCCGAGGCAAAGGCGATGCTGGCGAAGCTCAACGCCCAGAACCGCTTCGCGCTTGCCTTCCAGCTCAACAACCTGAAGACCGAGGCGGGGCGAAAGAGGAAGATCGCGACCTTCGTCG
>JBILYJ010000113.1:0-12561 GCA_044377795.1 Reyranella sp.
AATGGTGAAGGGCGTCACCGGCACGAACTCCTCGTCGCCCTTGCCGCCGTCGCGCCACATGAAGACGGCGAAGCGGCCCGGCCGGTCCAGCACCGTGAGGCCGTGATGCCAGGTATCGGGTCGGTAGGTGACGCCCTGCTTGCCGGTGGCGATGAAGGCTTTCATGCCGCTCACGTCGGGACCGCCAGAGGCGGCATGCGGCGCCACGACGATCAACCAGCGCTCGACATCGAGGGGAACGAAGGTCTGGGAGGAAAACTCGTGACGTTCCATATAGTCGCTGCGCAGCGGCCGGTCCGGCGTCTCGGCCTTCAGGCTGACCGAGAGGCTCGCATGCGCGGTCGGCCGCAGGTTGCCCAGCGCGTCTTCATAGTAGGTGCGGCCAGCGACGTCGGGCACGTCGATCACGTCGCCGAACGGGGCGAAGGCTTCCTTGGTGAGGGGCTGGGGGATCAGTTCCATTGGCGGGTCCTCGTCAGTCGCGCATGCGGCGGGTCAGTCCCACCGTCCATTCCATGATCAGCATCAACAGGAAGGCGGCTGTGATCAACACGCCCGACACGGCGGCGATGCGCGGGTCGAGCGTCGATTCCATCATGCCCCACATGCGGATGGGCAGCATGTCGGTGCGCGCCGTCGACAGGAACAGCGACACCGGCACGTTGTCGATCGAGGCCATGAAGGCCAGAAACGCTCCGGCAAAGATGCCGGGCGCGATCAGCGGCAGGGTCACGCGGCGCATCGTGTAGAACCAGCTCGCGCCCAGGCTCTGCGAGGAATCGTTCAGCGCCGGGTCGAGCTGGGAGATGCTGGCGGATGTCGTTCGGATGATGAACGGCACGGTCACGATCATGTGGCCGGCGATGATCAGGTTCAGCGACGGCCGGAAGCCGATCAGCGTGAAGTACATTAGCGCCGCCAGGCCGAAGGTGAGGCCGGGCAGGACCAGCGGCGACATGAAGAGCCCGTCGGCGACGCGCGCCAGCCTGTGGCGGTTCCGCGCCAGCCCGAGCGACGCCATGCTGCCGAACAGGATGCCGAAGCCGGTCGACCAGGCGGCCACCTCGAGCGAGTTGTAGACGGCGCGATGGATCTGTCTCGACTTCGAGGCATCGAACAGGGCCTCGTACCATTGCAGGGAGAAGCCGGTCGGCGGGAACTTGAGCGAGCGGCCCTCGGTGAACGACGTCGTCAGCACGATGACCACCGGGGCCACGATGATCAGCAGCGCCAGCGTGGCCAGGCTGCCGATCACGAGGCTGTAGGAGAGGTCGGCGAGACTGCGGCGCCTACCCATGGACATAGCCTCCGGAGCGGCGGCCCAGATAGGACAGCGCGCTCACGACGCTCAGGACCGAAACGAGGAGCGTGAGCGACACCACGGCGGCGAAGGGCCAGTTGAAGACGACCAGCGACTGCTGCCAGATCAGCAGCGGCAGATAGATCAGGCGGACGCCGCCGATCACGGTCTGCGAGATGAAGGCGGTGGTGGAGCTGGCGAACACCAGCAGGCAGCCGGCGACCAGACCAGGCATGCTGAGCGGCACGATCACCTTGAAAAGCGTGCGCCAGCGCGAGGCGCCGAGGGCGGAGGAGGCGTCGCGCAGATTGGGATCGAGCCGCGACATCACGCTGATCAGCGGCAGCAGCATCAGCGGCATCTCGATCTGCGTCAGCGAGATCACGAGGCCGAGCTCGGTCTGCAGCAGGCGTAGCGGCTCGGATATGATGCCGAGCTGCATCAGCAGCGTGTTCACCACGCCCTCGCGGCCCAGCACCACGATCCAGGCGAAGGTGCGGACAACGACGGAGAGCAGTAGCGGCATCACGATGATGAAGATCAGCACCTTCTGCAGGCGCGGCGAGGCGTCGAGATAGATCAGCGCCAGCGGATAGCCGATCACGATGGTGGCGCACACCGTCTTGAGCCCGAGCAGCATCGTGTCGGCGATCACCTTGTAGCTGAAGGGATCGCCGAGAAACTTGGCCCACTGACCGAAGCCCGGCTGGGTGATCTTGTCGTCATTGAAGAAGCTTACGCCGACCAGCATGAGCAGCGGCGCCAGGAAGATCGACGCAAAGGCCAGCGCGAGCGGCAGCGCGAGCTGCCACTCGGCCAGGACGGAGCGCTTTCCTCCCCCGTCAGCGGGGGAGGTGGCGCCGTCAGGCGACGGAGGGGTCATCGTTCGCATCGATCATGACCCCTACGCCCCCGAAGACGAGGGCACCTCCCCATTTGAATGGGGAGGCAAGCTGAAATCACTTCGCCATTTCCTTGTTGAACTTCTCGATCCAGCCGGCGCGCAGCGGATTGATCTTCGCCCAGTCGTGCCGGACAAAGCTCGACATCTCGTCGAGGCTCTTCATCGGCAGGTAGTCGGGCAGCGGAACGTCCTTGTTCACCGGGATGAAGTTGTAGGGCGGCTTGGTCAACGCCTCCTGCACTTCCTTGCCCGCGACGATGTCGATGTACTTGTAGGCGTTCTCGACATCCGCCGCGCCCTTGGCGATGTGCAGCGTCGTGAGGAAGGTGATGGCGCCAGTCTCGGGCTTCACGAACTCGATGTCGACTCCACGGCCCTTCAAGGTCGCGACGGTCTGGGTGTTGGTGTAGATCACGTCGCACTGGCCCTGCTGGAAGAGGCCCGGCATGGCGGCCGGCTGGCCGACTGCGGCGATTTTCGGCAGAACCTTCTTCAGTTCGACCAGCGCCGGCTCGATGTTGGTCTCCGAGCCCCCGAACACCTTGGCGATCTCGATCAGCGACACGGTGCCGAACGTGGTCTGGAAGCCGGTCAGGCCGAGCCGCGACACCCAGGGATCGGTGAACAGGTCCTTCCAGCCCTTGGGAGCGGGAACCTTCTTCGGGTTGTAGGCGATGCCCACGACCTGTGCGTTGACGCCGATGCCCCACTCGTCGACCAGGCCCGCCGGCAGCTTCGAGGCGTTGCTGATCTTCTTGATGTCGATCTTGTCGAACAGCCCGTCCTGGATCGCGGTAATGCGCGGACCCGGGTCGAGCACGAAGGCGTCGAACGGCGGCGCGCCGCGGGCGGCCTTGGCCTTGGCAACCTGGTCGACGGCGAAGAGCGGCTGCAGTTCGAGTTCGACGCTGTCCTTCTTCTTCAGGGCCGGCGCCACGATGGCGCGGAAGGCTTCTTCCCAGGTGCCGGGATAGATGGCGGCGGCGACGCTGCCCTTCGCGTGCGCGATCGAGGGAAGGAACGCGGCGCCGCCGAGGGCGGTGGCGCCGGCGAGCAGGCGTCTGCGGCTGAACATGGAAGAGTCTCCGTGGTTGTCAGGTGGAACGCGGGAACAGCGTGGGACGCGCATCGGCGGCCAGAGTGCAGTAGGTCCGGGCCGCATCGTTCGAAACCGCACGGCGCGGCTCGATGATCTTCAGGAATGTGCCGTCGGTCGTGCGGGCCTCGTGGACCAGCTGGGCGCCGATCGGCAGGGCGAGCCCTGGCGTGACCTTCCAGGCATCCGGGCCGGGGACCGCGGAGAGGGCCAGTTGCTCGGGCCGCACCGACATCAGCACGGGCGCGCCGATGCCGAGACCGGCCGGCGCGGCGAGCTCGATCGTGGCGCCGGCCTCCAGCGCGACGGTCGCCCTGCCGTTTTGCAGCGAGGCGACCCGGCCGTTCATCAGGTTGGTGGTCCCGATGAAGCCGTTCACGAACAGCGTCTGCGGACGGTCGTAGATCGCGACCGGCGTGTCGAACTGCTCGACGCTGCCTTTGTGCATGACGGCGATGCGGTCGGCGACGCTCATCGCCTCGTCCTGGTCGTGCGTTACGAGGATGGTCGTGAGGCCCAGCGTCCGCTGCAGGCGCTTGATCTCGATCTGCATGTCGAGGCGCAGGTTGCGGTCGAGCGCGGCGAACGGTTCGTCGAGCAGCAGGATAGAGGGCTCGATGGCGAGCGCACGCGCCAGCGCCACCCGCTGCTGTTGGCCGCCCGAGAGCTGGCGCGGCAGGCGCTCCCTGAAGCCCCCGAGCTGGACGGTCTCGAGGAACCGGGAGACCCTGGCTTCGACTTCCGGCCCCTTGAGACCGCGGGCGCGCAGGCCGTAGGCGACGTTCTCGGCCACCGTCATGTGCGGGAAGAGCGCGTAGTTCTGGAAGACGATGCCGATGTTGCGCTGGTTGGGGGGCAGGTGGTCGATGGTCGCGCCATCGACGCGCACGCGGCCCGCCGCCTGGCGCACGAAGCCCGCGATGACCCTGAGCAGGGTGGTCTTGCCGCAGCCGGAAGGTCCGAGCAGCGCCACCACCTCGCCGGGCTCGATGGCCAGCGTCACGCCGTCGACGGCGGTCGACGTTCCATAGCGGACGCTCAGATCCTCGACGTCCAGCGCGCGCGCTGCGTTGGCTTTCACGGCTTCCTGCAACTGTTCCGCCTCCCTGCCGAGGCAAACGCAAGGGGCATGCCAACCACACTGGGATGCCGCCTCATGCCGGGAACTGCTCGCGCCACGATTTCGCGATCTCGTCGCGACGCGCGACCCACACCTTGTCGCCGTAGGAGTGGAGCAGCTCGAGCACGCGCTTGAAGGCGGCGAAGCGGCCGGGGCGGCCGGCGATACGCAGGTGCCAGCCGATGTTCAGCAGCTTCGGATGGCCGGCCTCGCCTTCCTCCAGAAGCATGTCGATCGCGTCGCGCACATAGTCCACCATCTCGTCGGCGCGCACGAAGCCATTGGGATGGAAGAACTTCATGTCGTTGCTGTCGAGCGCATAGGGCAGGACGAGCAGCGGGAGCTGCGCGTCAGTCCGGTCCCAGTAGGGCAGGTCGTCGTCGAAGCCGTTGCTGGCATAGCCGAAGCCCAGCTCGCGCAGGATGGACCGTGTCTCGGGGCTTTCGCTGCCGCGGCAGAAGAAGCCTGTAGGGCTTTGGCCTGTCGCACTTTTCATGACCTCGACGCAGCGCTGGAGATCACGGAGTTCGCTCTCGCGGTCGGCGTACTCGGCATGGGGACGCCACAGCCAGCCATGGCAGGCCGCCTCGTGGCCGGCCTCGACGATCCGCCGGGCGAGATGCGGCAGGCGTTCGACGGCGCGGCCGCACATGTAGAAGGTCGCCGGCACCCGGTGCTTCTCGAGGGCGGCCAGCATGCGCCAGATGCCGGCGCGCATGCCGTAGGCGAAGATCTGCTCGTTGCCCTGGTCCCACCGTCCCGGCGGGACCACGCTCACCACCTCGGAGATCTTCTCGGCCTGCGGATCGCCGTCGCTGACGGCGAATTCCGCGCCCTCCTCGAAATTGACCACCATCGAGACGGCGAGCCGGGCGTCGCCGGGCAGCTTCCAGGCCGGCGGCGTCCCGCCATAGCCCACCAGGTCGCGCGTCTGGCTCACGCCTTGCATGTCGTCCTCCCACAGAATGTGCACATTTCTTGACGTTATGTGCACATAATTTTACCAACCGCCGGCAGGCCCATGACCGAACTCCACCGCGACCTCGATCCCGAAACCGCCTTGGCGGGCCGATGGTTCGAGCACCTGCGCACGCATTCCAAAGGCCGCCTCGGCGTCACCCGCGCGTCCTACGGCGAGGGCGAGCAGATGGCGCATGACCTGATGCAAGGCATCGGCCAGTCGATGGGGCTGGAGACGCGCACCGACGCCGCCGGCAATCTCTACGTGACCCTGCCGGGGCAGGACCGCTCGCTGCCCGGCCTCATGACGGGCTCGCATCTCGATTCGGTGCCGGAGGGCGGCAACTACGACGGCGCGGCGGGCGTGGTTGCGGGCATGGCCATGCTGGCGCGTTGGCATCGCTCCGGCCGCCGGCCCAAGCGTGACATCACCGTGATGGGCGTGCGTGCCGAGGAACTCTCCTGGTTCCCCGCGCCCTATATCGGCAGCCGCGCCGCCTTCGGGCTGCTGGAGCCCGGCGCGCTCGATGACTGCCGGCGTCCCGACACCGGCCGGACGCTGGCCGAGCACATGAAGGATGCTGGCTTCGCGCCCGACCGGATCCGCGCCGGCGAGCCTCAGCTCGATTCCGGGCGGATCGCCTGCTTCCTCGAGCTGCATATCGAACAGGGGCCGGTGCTGGTGCAACGCGGTCTGCCGGTCGGGATCGTCACGGGTATCCGCGGCAACCTCCGCTATCGCGATCCGCACATCGTCGGCCGCTACGGCCATGCCGGCGCAGAGCCGCGGCTGTCGCGCAACGACGCGGTGATGGCCGGCGTCGAATTCGTGTCGCGGCTGGAGGCGCTGTGGCTGGAGCACGAGGCGGCGGGCAAGGATCTCGTCTGCACCGTCGGCCAGTTCCACACCGACACCGGCGTGCACACGATGACCAAGATCCCGGGCGAGCTGTGGTTCTCGATGGACATCCGCAGCGAGGACAACGAGGTGCTGCTCGCCATCGACCGGCGGCTGCGTGAGATCGCCGGGGAGATCGGTGCGCGTCGCGGCGTCACAATCGATCTGGGCGCGTTCACCAACGCGAAGCCCGGTCCGATCGACCATGGACATCGCGCGCGGCTCGAACGGCTGGCGAAGCAACTGGGCATCGAGGCGCTGCCGATGGCGAGCGGGGCGGGACACGATGCGGCCGTGTTCGGCATCATGGGTGTGCCGACGGCGATGATCTTCATCCGCAACGAGCATGGCAGCCACAATCCCGACGAGGCGATGGACCTCGCCGACTTCGCGCAGGGCCTCAGGCTGCTGGTTGCCGCGGTGGAGGAGATCGATGCCGCGTAAGCCGAGGAAGGGCGACGTCGCCGCCGACGAGGCGGTCTATGGCGCGATCCGGCGCGCGATGCACATGGGCCGGCTCGCGCCCGGCACCAAGCTTCAGGAGCCCGCGCTGGCGCGCGTGCTGGGCGTCAGCCGCGAACGCGTGCGCAAGGCGTTGCACCGGCTGGTGCACGAGGGTTGGCTGACCGCGATTCCCAATCGAGGGACTTTCGTGCCTTCGCTCACGGTCGAGGAGATGCGCGAGATCTACGACGTGCGTTCGATGCTGGAGGCGGCGATCGTGCGCCGCCTGAGCGAGGGACACAGCGCGGCGGCGGCGAAGCGCCTCAAGGCGCATGTCACGGAAGAGAAGACCGCCACTCGGCGCGATGATCGCGGCCGCCTGTTCGAGCTGTCGGGCGAGTTCCACGTCCTGCTCGCCGAACTTTGCGGCAACGACGAGCTGACGCGCCTGCTGCGCGGCCTGCTGACGCGCTCCACCATGCACTTCTCGCTCGCCGCGCCGCGCCAGCTCACCAATTGCGCCGGCCCGCACGACCATGGCGACATCGCCGAGGCGATCCTGGGCGGCAGGGCGGACAAGGCTGCGAAGTTGATGCTCGGCCACCTGGCAGGCCTCGTGACCTTGCAGGCGGCACACCCTCCGCAACATGAACCCTTGGACACCCAGGAGGCTTTTCGCGGCATCAAGGCGCGGCGAGATTCATAGCTGCCGGCAAAGAAAACGGGCGCCCGGAGGGGCGCCCGTCGCTTCTCCGCGGGGTGGCTGGATCAGCCGAGCTTGCCCATCGCGACGGCGGTGTCGGCCATGCGGTTGGAGAAGCCCCACTCGTTGTCGTACCAGCTCATGACGCGCACCAGCGTGCCTTCCATGACCTTGGTCTGGTCCATGTGGAAGGTCGACGAGTGCGGGTCGTGGTTGAAGTCGATCGAGACGTTCGGCTGGTCGGTCCAGCCCAGGATGCCCTTGAGCTGGTTCGCGGCGGCGCGCTTCACGGCCTCGTTGATCTCTTCCTTGGTCGTCTTCCTCTTGGCGACGAACTTGAAGTCGATGCACGAGACGTTCGGCGTCGGCACGCGGATCGACACGCCGTCGAGCTTGCCGTTCAGCTCTGGCAGCACCAGGCCGACAGCCTTGGCGGCGCCCGTCGAGGTCGGGATCATCGACAGCGCGGCGGCGCGGCCGCGGTACATGTCCTTGTGCATCGTGTCGAGCGTCGGCTGGTCGCCGGTGTAGGCGTGGATGGTCGTCATGAAGCCGTGGTCGATGCCGACCGCGTCGTGCAGAACCTTGGCGACCGGGGCCAGGCAGTTCGTCGTGCACGAGGCATTCGAGACGATGATGTGGTCCTTGGTGAGCTTGTCGTGGTTCACGCCATAGACGACCGTCAGGTCGGCGCCGTCGGCGGGGGCCGACACCAGGACGCGCTTCGCGCCGGCCTCGAGATGGGCCGAGGCAGCCTTCTTCGAGGTGAAGAAACCGGTGCACTCCAGCACGATGTCGACGCCCAGCGCCTTGTGCGGCAGCTTCGAAGGATCGCGCTCGGCAGTGACCTTGATCGGGCCACGGCCGACATCGATCGTGTCGCCAGCGACCTTCACTTCACCGTTGAAGCGGCCATGTACAGAGTCGAAGCGGAAGAGGTGGGCGTTTGTCTCGACCGGGCCGAGATCGTTGATCGCCACGACCTCGATGTCCTTGCGGCCGGATTCCATGATGGCGCGCAGTACATTGCGGCCGATGCGGCCGAAGCCGTTGATTGCAACACGAACAGCCATCTTATTCCCTCCGTTATTGCGCCAGTCGGCGCGCCGCTTGTGCGATCGCTTCGGCCGTAATGCCGAAATGCTTGTAGAGTTCCGGGGCCTTGGCCGACGCGCCGAAGCCCTTCATGCCCACGAAGGCGCCCTTGGCCCCGAGCCAGCGTTCCCAGCCAAAGCCGGTCGCCGCCTCGCAGGCGACGCGGACCGTGCCGTCGCCGCCCATGACTTCGTTGCGATATGTGTCTTCCTGCGCCGCGAACAACTCCCACGACGGCATTGAGACGACTGCGGCGGCGAGCCCGTCCTTGGCGAGGAGATCGCGGGCGGCGAGGGCAAGCTGCACTTCCGAGCCCGACGCGATCAGGCGGATCGGAGCAGTCTCTTCGCCGGCGAGGATGTAGGCGCCCTTGGCGCACAGGTTCTCATCCCCGGCGCCGCGCACGGTCGGCAGGTTCTGGCGGGTGAGCGCGAGGACACTCGGCACGTGCTTGGCTTCCAGCGCGATCTGCCAGCATTCCGCCGTCTCGATGGCGTCGGCGGGACGCAGCACCTGCAGGTTGGGGATGGCGCGCAGGGCCGGGAGGTGCTCGACCGGCTGGTGGGTCGGGCCGTCTTCGCCGAGGCCGATCGAATCGTGCGTCATCACATAGATGACCCGCACGCCCATCAGCGCGGAGAGGCGGATCGAGGGACGGCAATAGTCGGTGAACACCATGAAGGTGCCGCCATAGGGGATGATCCCGCCATGCAGCGCCATGCCGTTCATCGCGGCGGCCATCGCATGCTCGCGGATGCCGTAATAGATGTAGCGGCCGGCGGTATCGGCGCGCGAGGCGCCCTTCAGCGTGGCGGTCTTGGTGTTGTTCGAGCCGGTCAGATCGGCCGAGCCGCCGACCGTGTCGGGCAGCACCGGGTTGATGACCTCGAGCGCCTCCTGGCTCGACTTGCGGGTGGCCCAGGACGGCTTCTCGGCGGCCATCTTAGCCTTGAACGCGGCAATCGCCTCGCCAACGGCGGGCGGAATGTCGCCCTTCTGGCGGCGGTCGAACTCGGTGCGATCCTCGGGCGCCATGGCGGCGAGGTTCTTGTTCCACTTGCGGCGGGCCGACTTTCCGCGGGCGCCGATCTTGCGCCAGGCGGAGAACACCGCCTCGGGGATGTCGAACGGTTCGTGATTCCAGCCCAGCTTGGCGCGGGCCCCGGCGATCTCGTCCTTGCCCAGCGGCGAGCCGTGCGTGGCGGCGGTGCCGGCCTTGGTCGGCGCGCCGTAGCCGATCACCGTCTTGCAGGCGATCAGCGAGGGCTTGTCGGTGACGTTGCGCGCCTTGCGGATGGCGCGCGTGACCGCCTCGGGATCGTGTCCGTCGACGGCGAGCACGTGCCAGCCGGCGGCGGCGAAGCGCTTCTTGTGATCCTCGGAGGTCGACAGCGAGGTCGGGCCGTCGATCGAGATGCCGTTGTCGTCGAACAGCACGATCAGGCGGCCGAGGCCGAGATGGCCGGCGAGGGTAATGGCTTCCTGGCCGACACCTTCCATCAGGCAGCCGTCGCCGGCGATCACGTAGGTGTAGTGGTCGACCACATCGCGGCCGAACCGCTCGGCGAGGAGGCGTTCGGCGAGGGCGAAGCCGACGGAGTTTCCGAGGCCCTGGCCCAGCGGACCCGTGGTCGTCTCGATGCCGCTCGCATGGCCATATTCGGGATGACCCGCGGTGCGGGCACCGAGCTGGCGGAACTTCTTCATCTCGTCGAGGGTCATGTCGGCGTAGCCGGTGAGATGCAGCAGCGAATAGAGCAGCATCGAACCGTGACCGGCCGACAGGATGAAGCGGTCGCGATCGGGCCAGTTGGGCTCCGAGGCATCGAACTTCAGGAACTTGGAGAACAGGACCGTGGCGACGTCGGCCATGCCCATCGGCATGCCGGGATGCCCCGAGTCCGCCAGCTGCACGGCGTCCATGGCCAAGGCCCTGATGGCGTTCGCCATGTCACGCGGGGCAGCGGTTTGATCGGTCATTTTATGCTTGTGCCGTATGGGTTTTCGGATGGCGCGCAACATGACGACCACCCCTTTGCCCGTCAATGCGCAAAAACTCGGGCAAAGCCAACATCTTGCGGGCATTTGCCCTCCACAGGGCCCAGATGTTGACCGCTCACAGGCACACCACTTAATCTCGCCCGATGGAGCAGATTCAGCCGGGTGACCAACGGCGATCCGCTGTCGGGGGAATGATGTCCAAGGCAGCCAGCGTAACGGACCGAGTCGACAGCGCGCTGAGCCGGCTCGAATCGATGGTCGACGAGCGTCTGCGCGTCGAGCGGGAGCGTTCCGACGCTCTCGCCGCCCGCCTCGCGAAGGTCGAAAGCGAGCACCAGGAGCTGAAGCGGGTGGCGACCGAGGTCGAAGGCCGCCTCGAGCGCGCGATGGAATACATCCGCTCCCTGCTGGCCGCCGATCAGTCCTGACGGATCTCCTTCTTTCCCCAGGCCCGGGCGTGCGTCGCCGGATGCGACGTGGCACACTTCACGACCCCTCAGACGCCGAACAAGGCGCAACAAAACAGGAGAAGCGGAAAATGCCGCAAGTTTCGGTTCAGATCGCCGGTCGTACCTATGAGCTCGCTTGTGGCGAAGGCGAGGAAGCGCGCGTCCAGGAACTGGCCACCTATGTCGACGGCAAGGTGAGCGAACTCCGCCGCCAGCTTCCCGGTACGCCGGAATTCAAGCTGCTGGTGTTCGCTTCGTTGCTGCTGGCGGAGGAAAGCCGCGAGGCGCGCGGTGTGGCCAAGGCTGCGGAGAATGCGCGCGTTACGGCAACGGACAGCGCGGATACCTTGGCCACCGCGCTCGAGGAGCTGATCACCGCCCGCGTCGACAAGATGTCGAAGAAGGTGTCTGGAGCCGCTTAGGCGGATCCTGACAACACGAGCGAAGCGAGGGATCTGCAGCCTTATGGTGCGCTCTCATTGCGACGGCTGCTCCGAGTCCCTACATTGGGCGTGGGGCGGAATTCTGCGCGGTGCGTGGCCCGCTTAAAACCCCGGGGCCAATAAGAACTCCTGGGAGTTGTTCCTGGCTCTGACCTTGGTCTAGGCTACACGACGCCCACCTGCTTACGCAGGCCTTGGAGGTTCTACGAGCCACGGCCCATCGTGGAGCCGCCCCACTTTGCTTCTTTTGCCGGAATGACCCTGATCGACCGCAAACGGGCGCTTCGCGCCGCCATGCTGATCCGACGGCAAGGACTTGATGAGGACCAGCGCCACGACGCGGCCGCCGGGCTCCTCGACATCTACCAGCTCGAATGCCCCGTTGAGGTGCCCGCCGTCGTCTCCGGCTTCTGGCCGATCAAGGACGAGATCGATATCCGGCCGCTGATGACCCATCTGCACGGGGAGGGATGCCGGTTGGCCCTGCCGGTCGTGCACGGCCGCGGCCAACGGCTGTCGTTCCGCGCCTGGCAACCCGGCGATCCGCTGGAATCCGGCGTTTTCGGCACGCTGCAGCCCTCGGCCGGCTGCGAGACGCTCGAGCCCGACGTCCTGCTGGTGCCGTTGCTGGCCTGCGACGAAGAGGGCTGGCGACTGGGCTATGGCGGCGGCTTCTACGATCGCACGCTCGAAGACCTGCGCCGGCGGCGCAAGGTGACGGCGATCGGTGTCGGCTTCGACCGTCAGTTCGTGCCCGAGGTACCGCACGGCGCCGACGACCAGCGACTCGATTGGCTGTTGACCGACCGTCGCGCTTGCGCCTTTGTCTGACGAATGAAAATCATGTTTTGCGGCGACATCGTCGGCCGCGCCGGCCGCGACGCGGTCGTCAGGGAAGTGCCGCGGCTGCGCCGCGAACTCGGGCTCGATTTCGTCGTGGTGAACGGCGAGAATGCGGCGGCCGGTTTCGGTATCACCGCCAAGATCTGCGCCGAGCTGCACGAGGCGGGCGTCGACTGCATCACCACCGGCAACCACGCCTGGGACCAGCGCGAGATCATCCCCTACATCGCACAGGACAAACGCCTGCTGCGGCCGATCAATTTTCCGCCCGGTACGCCGGGATGGGGCGCCAACCTGTTCCAGAC
>JBILYJ010000114.1:0-12467 GCA_044377795.1 Reyranella sp.
CCGACATCTACGGCGTCTCGGCCACGCTCTACCACGCCATCACCGGGCGCGCGCCGCCGTCGGCCTTCGATCGCATGCTCGACGATGCATATGAGTCCGTTGCAAAGGCTGCGCCGGCGGGCTTTGCCCCCGGTTTGCTGGCCGGCATCGACGCAGGCCTTGCGGTACGCGCCACCGACCGGCCGCAGTCGATTGCCGGCTGGCGTCAGATCCTGTCGTTGACGGCAGCCCCCGACGATGCGTTGACGGTCGCGGCGCGGAGCCGTCCCGATCCTGCCGCGACCATCGTGGCAAATGTCCCGAGACCCGCTGCGCCGCCGCCCCCTGCGCCTGGTGGCGTCGAACCGGTGGTTTCCGGCCCTGCCCTCCCGGCAGGAAACCCGAAGAGCCGCAGGGCGCTCTACGCCGGGACCGCGGTCGCCGCCCTGATCCTGGCGGGCGGTAGCTACTTCATGCTCGCTCCCAAGCCTCAGCACAAGGTGCCCTCACCCCTCAGGCCGTGGCCGTGCAGGACATGAAGATAGAGGACCTCGAGCGCGCCCTGACGGAACGACGCGCAGCCGATGCGGCTGCAGCGGAGAAGAAACGCCTGGAAGAAGCGGCCCAGAAGAAGGCGACCGACGAGGGAGCCGCGAAACAGATGGCGGATGCGGAACTCGAACGGGCCCAGCAGCTGCGCCAGAAGGCGGAAGAGGATCTGGCGAAGCTGAGGGCAGAGATCGTGGCGCGACGCCAGGAAGAGCAGACACTGGCCATGCGTGCCGAAGCCGAGGCGGCTCAGCGCAAGGCCGAGGCCGAGATGGCGGCCCTGCGTCAGGCCGAAACAGATGCGCAGAAGAAGGCCGCGGCCGACGCCGATGCCAAGCGTCTGGCCGACGAGGCTCTGGCCAAGGCACAGGCCGAGCGCCAGAAGGCCGAGGCCGACGCCCGGCAGAAGGCCGATGCCGAAGTAGCCGCCGCCAGCGACAAGAAGACGGCAGAAGCCGGCGAGGTGGCACTGCGGCACACGCCGTCCGACCGCCAACGGATCCAGGTCGCCTTGACGTCACTCGGCTTCGATACCCGCGGCAACGACGGTGCCCTGGGACCGCGCTCGCGCGAAATGATTGCCAACTGGCAGAAAGCCCACGCCCAGCCGGCAACAGGTTTCCTGACCGGTTCACAGCACCAGGCCCTGCTGCGCGAGGCGGCGCCGGCGATCGCCAGGTACAACGACGATCAGAAGAAGATCGAGGACGAAAAGAAGAAGGCCGACGAGGACGCAAGGGCGAAGGCAGCCGCAGTGGCGGCTGCACCTGCCGCACCTCTGCCACCGGCGGCGGCATCGGCGCCCGTCGCTGCGATCGCACCGGCGGCGGCACCTGCCGGGACGGCACAATGGGCTGGCAAAGCCATGTGCGACTTCTGGCCGGGGCCCATTCCGGTGTCGGTCACGGTGACGGATGGCAAAGGGTCAGGCACCGGCACCGGCCGCTCTACCGGCACGACGGTGACGGTCAACATTTCCGGGAACAGCTATTCCGGCTCGATCAACGCGCGCCTCAGAAACGGAAATCCGAAAACACTGGTTGGCTCGTTTTCAGGGGCCTTGTCGGGATCTCAGATCAGAAGCCAGACGATAGTTCGGGCCGACATGGCGAACCCGATGGGACCGAATGTCTCTTCATGTACCATTGAGCTGGACAGAGCCGGTTAGGATCACCGCGCTGGCCCCTTCCCGATCGCGTCACCGATCGAGCCCCACCGCGCCCGTCCACTTCGCACGGCCATGAGGCGGCCCCGGCGCGACCTTTCTATCTTTCGGATGTCAACGCAATTCTCGCGGCCGGCGCGCCGATTTCGACCCACTCCCCTCCCTGCGACATTGGTTTCGATTGTTTCGACTATTTCGACTATTTCATTTATAGTGCCCGTTCCCTATACGGCGACACCGACCAACTGGAGACCCCGATGCCCCTCGACCAATCTCTTTCCGAACGCCTGCCGACGCCCGCCGAAGCCGACAAGGCCGCGAAGGCCGGCACGGCCTTGGCGAGTCACAGGGACAAGCGGGGCGGCCTGTCGCTTCACGTCAAAAAGGGAGCCAAAAGCGCCGACGTGGACCTTCCGCCGGCGATCGCCCGCCTGATGCTCGATCTCCTGGAGCTCATCGGCAAGGGCGACGCGGTCACGCTCGTGCCGTCCGGCGCGGATCTTTCCACACAGCAGGCCGCCGACATGCTCGACGTCTCCCGGCCCTTCCTCGTGAAGCTGCTCGAGACCAGGGAGATCCCGCACCACAAGATCGGCACCCATCGCCGCATCCGGGCGGAAGACCTGCTCGCCTACAAGCACCGTCGCGACAGAACGCGCACCGCCGCGCGCACCCGGCTCGCCCGGCTGACGCAGGAGATCGATGGCTGAAGGAGGCGTGGGTCGGATCGCTTCACGGCTTTGCTCGATGCAAACGTCCCGTATCCCTTCCCCTCGGTCGACGAACTTTTGCGATCGATGCTAAATGCGGGCCTGTTACGACTGTGGCGGCACTTGGCACGCGCGCGCTCGTTATCGGGATGTTTTCCGCAATGCGTCGCTCATCAAGAATTGATGCGGCTGACCCATCAGCGACGCCAGATAGTTTGTCGGCGCATACACGCCACCGTGAGGTGCCTGCCAGGTCGCGCCGGTCCGGTCTGCGCACAAGCGTCGAACGGCCTACGGACCAGTGGTCGACGTACGTGCCAATATGACGAGACGCCGACTAACGATCGCGTTCCTCAAATGCGGCCTTCTCAGCGATCATGGTATCGATTTCACTGTCCACGTAGCCGACCTCAGCGAGAATCTCGCGAGTGTGCTGTCCCAGTCGTGGCGCAAATCGATCTTCGGGCGGGGGCGTTTCGGACCAGGTGCTGGGCTCGCGCATAACCCGGATGCGGCCCTCGGAGGGATGTTCGCGAAGCTCGAAGAAGCCACGATCGTGCAGATGTGGATCCTCCATCAATGTCTCGAGTGTATGCGGCACCATGCAGGGGATGTCCGCTTTGTGAAGAAGCTCCAGCCATTCCGACGTTGGGCGGGTCTTGAGTTCGTCGCCAATCATGTCGTAGAGCGCATCGATATTCGCGGTGCGAGCGACGATGTCGGCAAAACGCGGATCCTCCATGAACAAGTTGCCCTTGCCGATAGCTTCGAAGAAGCGGCGCCATTGCCCGTCATTGTAAGGCAATACGGCCAGATGACCGTCCTGCGTGGCATAGGGCCGTCGCGAACGCGACAGCGTCCGTGCATATCCGGGCGGGCCGGTCGGCGGATCGAAGGTGGCGCCCTGCATGTGCTCGGCGAGTACGAACTGCACCATGGTCTCAAACATCGGCACTTCGATCTTCTGACCGACGCCTGTCCGTGCCTTCGCCAGCAGGCCGGCCAGCAACATATTGGCCCCCGCGGTGCCGACGATGCGATCGATCGCAGCCATCGGAATGAAGCGCTGCTCGCCGGTCGAGCGCTGCAGCAGGGTGGGGATCGCTGACGCGGCCTGGATCAGGTCGTCATATGCCGGCTGCCCTGCGTAACGACCGCCGGTGCCGTACCCCACCATGCTGAGATAGACGATCGAGGGATTGGACCTGCGGACTGCTTCGTAGCCCAACCCCAGCCGATCGAGGGGGGCAGGCCGGATGTTCGAGACGAAGGCGTCCGCTTCAGCCGTCAGTCTAAGGATTACGTCGCGTGCCGCAGGCTTCTTCAGATCCAGAACGAGTGACCTCTTGCGCTTGGCGGTGTGCTGGAAACCTCCTCCCATTCCGCGGTTGCGCGCATTCCCGCCGTAGCGACTGGAATCTCCTTCCGGCGCCTCGACCTTGATCACGTCCGCCCCAAGGTCTGCAACGATACGCGTACACCAGGGCCCCATCATGATAGTAGTGAGGTCGACAATCCGAAGGCCGGAGAGCGGTCCGGTCATCACCTATTCTCCCTTGTAGATGCCCTGCCGCTTCTCGCGAAAAGCGCTGACCGCTTCCTTGTGATCGGCGGTTGTCGCCATGATGGCGGCTTGCGAGGACGCCAGCTCCAGCGCAGTGATCATTTCGTTCTGAAAGCTCTCATAGGTGAGACGCTTGCACGTTTGCACGCCGAGAGGGGGAAGAGCGGCGATCTTCCGGGCGATGCCATAGGCCTTCTCCTCTAGCTCGTGATGAGGAACACAGTGGTTGACCAACCCGATGCGCTCGGCCTGCGGAGCATCGACGAAATCGGCCGTCAGGAGCATCTCCAGTGCGCGCCCGAGTCCGATGAGCCTGGCGAGGAAGAAGGCGCCGCCGTCGCCAGGCACCAGGCCCAGACGAACATACGCCTGGGAGAATCTGGCCCTCTCGGAGGCCACGCGGATGTCGCACATCAGCGCAATGTCCATTCCTCCGCCGACTGCGTCACCGTTGATCATCGCGATCACCGGCTTGTCCACGGTGGCCAGCATCTTCGGGACCGTTTGCATGCGCTTCCAGAGATCCGACTTGCGCTGGATGACCGAAGTGCTGCGTCCCATCTTCTTGACGTCGCCGCCGGAGCAGAACGACTCGCCGGCACCCGTCAGAACGATCACCCTGACGTCCGGATCATCGCGGAAGGCCGCCAGAATCCTCGAACACTCCTCCAGCATCTCAAGCGTGAAGGCGTTACGGCTCTCGGGGCGATTGAATACGATGGTTCCGATTTGGTCGTTAACGAAAGCCTTGATCTCGGTGCTCACGCTCTGTCCATCCCGTTGTTGGTATCAGCTGATGGCACCGCCAGCGCGTAGATCTGCCACATCGGCAGAAGTGAGGCCCCATGCGCGAAGGACATCTTCAGCCAGCGGTTCTTCGGATCCGGCGGATCGCCGGATCTCGGGCTTTGTCCGACTGAAGCGTGGTGCCGGGGCGGGCTGCACCACTCCGTCATGCTCGACGAATGTCGAACGGGCTTTCATGTGCGGGTGCAGCGGCGCTTCAGCCATCGTCAGCACGGGTGCGAAGCAGATCTCGCATCCGGTCATGATCGAGCACCATTCGTCACGCGTCTTCTCGCGAAACTTCCGCGTGAAGTACGTTCGGATGGCCGGCCACCCTTTGCGATCGTGCCGATCTGCCGGCAGCGCCGATCGATCGGCACCCAACCGATCGAGCAGCGCCTCATAGAATTGCGGCTCGTTGCAGCCCAGGGATATCCATTTGCCGTCGGACGTCTCATAGACATCGTACCAGGGGGTCCCCGAGTCGAGCCGGTTGGAACCGCGGTTATCCGTCCACACGCCGGCGGCATGCATGCCGTACATCATCGTCATGAGGCTGGAGACACCGTCGACCATGGCGGCGTCCACGACCTGTCCTTTTCCGGAAGCTTTCGCTTCGTAGACCGCACATACGATGCCGAAGGCCAGATAAAGCGCACCGCCGCCGAAGTCGCCCACCAGGTTGAGAGGTGGAACCGGCGGTCCATCTTTCCTCCCGATCGCGTGCAAAGCGCCGGTCAATGCGATGTAGTTGATGTCGTGGCCTGGTTCAGCCGCCAGCGGGCCATCCTGCCCCCATCCCGTGATGCGGCCATAGACAAGCTTCTGATTGAGACGCAAGCATTCCTCGGGGCCAAGTCCGAGCCGCTCGGCGACACCGGGCCGAAACCCCTCGATGAGTGCATCTGATTTGACAATCAGCTTCCTGACCAACTCCACCGCGTTCGGCGTTTTGAGGTCCAGTGCAACAGACAAGCGGCCGCGATTGAGCAATTGATGGCGCTTGTCGTAGCCATTCATGCTGCTCCCGGCCTTGTCGCGGCGGCTGATGCGCAACACGTCGGCGCCCATCTCTGCGAACAGCATTGACGCGAAGGGAGCAGGGCCGATCCCTCCGAGCTCCACAATTCTGACGCCGGCCAGCGGTCCCATTCGAACTGGTCACCTTCCGTATTCCGGAAAACATCAACACATATATGTATACAGTCGACCGATTGTCTCGCAAGCTGTTTCACATGCAGCCAGTCGTCGAACGCGGAGGTGGCAGAGCTTCGATGGTCGCGGCTGTCTGTGGGATCGGCTGCGGACATGGCTCGGTCGCGACTGGACCTTTGTCTCGCTGGTCGCGTCGGCGTAATTTTCTGATGCCCTGGCTCAATACCGGGTCGGGAACAGCGATCAGGGAAAAGATGACAGTCAGAACCGCCGATCGAACGCTCGACATTTTCGAGAGTTTTGCGCGCCGACAACGACCGATCACCGTATCGGATCTTGCGCGCGAGCTGTCTCTGCCGACTTCGACCTGCTTTGCTCTCGTGCGTACACTCGTGGATCGAGGATTTCTCTACTATCTGAGGCCGCGCGGGGCCGTTTATCCAACCGGTCGACTTGGGCAGGTCGCCGAATCGATCGGGTTTCATGACCCGATCGCGACGCACATCCGCCCAATCCTCGAGTCTCTCCGCGATGTCACGGGAGAGACGGTCATCCTCGGCAAGCTTCAGGGGCTGGCTGTCGTCTATCTGGAGATTATCGAGTCACGGCAGGCCGTCCGCTACACCATGGCGGTCGGTACAGTTCGTGAGCTTCATGCCTCCTCTATTGGAAAGGCAATCGTCGCTGCGATGGACGATGCTTCGCGTGAAGCCGTGCTTGCGCAGCTGAAGTATCCAAAGCTCACTGACGATACGATCCGCAATCGCGGACAGTATTCGCGCGACCTGGAAGAAGGTCGCAAGCGCGGCTACTGGACCAATATTGGTGAGAGCTCGCCGGATGTCATGGGCATCGCGCTTTCAGTCAAAATATTCGGCGATCTTTATGGCATCAACCTGGTCGGGCCGCAGTCACGTTTCAATCGAAACCTCAAGGCATATGCCGACGCACTGAGGGCGACGGTCAAGAAGGTCGGTGCCATTCGGACGGCATTGTATGACGACTAGCAGGCAGGATCGTTCCTTGATCTTTGCAGGAGAAAGGGAGCTACCAATGACAAGCGTATTCTCATCCATGCGTGCGCATCTGAAGAGAGTGTTCTGTCTCGGGCTCGCCTCGTTGCTGGGAATAGCGGCGGGCCATGGCATCGCCCACGCGCAAAAGGCGGGAGGCACGCTCCGGGTGCAACTCATGGATACGCCCCCCAGCGCATCGCCGCTCGAGGAAATCACCGTCTCGGTGGTGGTTCCCTTCATGGGGGTGTTCAACAACCTCGTGATCTACGACCAGGCGGTGGCGCGCAACTCCTTCGACAGCATCCGGCCCGAGCTGGCGACCGGGTGGCAGGTCAGCGAAGACGGAAAGCAGGTGCGCTTCGATCTGCGACGTGAAGTCAAATGGCACGACGGCAAGCCATTCACTGCGGCCGACGTGCGCTGCACCTTCGACCTCCTGATGGAGAAGGGTGAAGCCAAGCTCCGCCGCAATCCGCGCGGTGTCTGGTACGGGAACGTCGAGCAGGTCACATCCGACAACGATTTCCAGGTGACCTTCCATCTCAAGCACCCCCAGCCGTCGCTGCTGGCGCTGCTGTCGGCCGGCTGGTCCGCGATCTATCCCTGTCACGTCGCGCCGGCGCAGATGCGGAGACACCCGATCGGAACCGGGCCCTTCAAGTTCGTGGAGATGAAGAGCAACGAGCGGGTGAAACTGGAGAAGAACAACGAGTACTGGCGGCCCGGGCGACCCTATCTCGATGGTATCGAGTTCATCATCATCTCGAACCGGGCAACGCGCATGCTCGCCTTTACCGCCGACCGGTCCGACATGACGTTCCCGACCGATGTCACCATGCCGCTCTACAAGGACATCATGCAGCAGACGCCGACCGCGCAGTGCACCGTGCGACCGACGGGCGTCACCTACAATCTGATCTTCAATCGGGACGCGGCGCCGTTCAATGATGAGCGCGCGCGCGCGGCCCTCGCCCTTACGCTGGACCGCAAGACCCTGGTCGACATCATAAGTGACGGGGCGGACGTCATCGGAGGCGCGATGTTGCCGCCGCCGGCGGGGGTGTGGGGCGTCGGTGCGGAGGCCCTGGCGGACCTCCCGGGCTATGGGCCGGACGTCGAGGCGTCGCGCGAGAAGGGCAGGGCGCTGATGCGCGAGGCGGGATACGGCCCGGACAAGCGGCTGAAGCTCAAGGTCACGACCAGAAACATCGCCAGCTATCGCGACCTGTCGGTTCTCATGATCGATCAGCTGCGCCACATCTACATCGATGGCGAAATGGAGCTTCTCGACAGCGCCGTCTACTTCAATCGCCTCTACCAGAAGAACTATCTTCTCGTCGTGAATGCGACCGGCAGCTCGCTGGACGATCCCGACCAGCACTTCGTGGAGAACTACGGCTGCAACTCACCGCGTAACTTCAACGGATACTGCGATCCGGAACTCACGAAGCTGATTGCCGCCCAGTCGCTCGAGCGCGACGTCGAAAAGCGCCGCAGCGTGGTGCGGGAGATCGAACGCAAGCTGGCGCGGGACATCGTGCGGCCGATCTTCTCGCACAATGTCACGGCCGCCTGCCGGCATGCACGCGTCCGCGACCTGACGATCATGATCAACAGCAACTACAACGGGTGGCGCTTCGAAGACGTCTGGCTGGATCAGTAGCCAGGACCCGCCGCGGCGCAGGTGATTCTGTGGATGGCACCCGGAGTTGCCGCAGAGAAGGACCTTCTCTGCGGCCAGCCTTCCAACGACGCTGTCTCGATCCGACTTCAAGCCAATGAATGCGAGCGGCGTTGACTCCAGTCGCGAGGCACAAGTGGCAGTGGCCGACTCGAGCGGCGGCTTGGTGCCTGTAAGTTTGTGGCGAAGTCCGCCAGTCACAGAGGCATGCTGCGATGTAGCGCGCCGTTCCATGCCACGACGATGCCGAGGGCCAATACCTTTCCAGGGGCGACGTCTGCTTCTTGCGGTACAGGGGTAGGTCGGGCCACGGCGTCAGTAGGCTGGCGCTGCGCCCGTCTCCAACCATCCGCGACCATCGCGCTGACGGGTTGGTCTTCGTCGGCCGGCCTCGACAGTGCGCAGGGTGAACGGCGTTCGCCGCCGGAAGCGGGCAGACTGACCGCCGGATCTCGCCGACTCGGCCCTCGATGCCAACCCAGTCGACTGGGCGGTCTTCCTGCGACTCACGGGTGAACAATCTGACGTCGGCGCTGCCGCGCGCCGGATACTGAACGCTTGCGGAAGGCGATGGAGCGACCATGTCCGCAGGAGCAGTTCGCCAGAAACGGACGCTCCGTCTGCTAACGACCTCACCCCTGCCGCAACCGCAGCACCCGCTCCCGCCCCTTCTCGATCGCGTCGCCGATCGACACCTTCACGGTCGCGTCGCGCACCACCTTCTCGCCGTAGCGCCTCGGCGCGATCTTCGCGATGAGCCATTTGATCGTGTCGATCTGGAGCCGGCAGACGGCCACGGTGTCGGCGTCGGCGTTGCGGGCGATGTGGATCGCTTCTTCGGCCAGCGCATCGGCCTGCTGGTCGCGGGCGACGGCGTACCGGTCGCGGAAGAGGCTGTTCTCGCTCCGCCAGCGGCGCACCGTGTCGCGGCTGGGCATGCGGGTCGGGCGGCAGATGTCGCACAGCAGCTCACCGTCGGCCAGGCGCCGGCAGATCTCGGCGGCCAGCGCCTCGCTGAAGTGCGTGGGACGCTCGGCCATCACGGGCTCTCCGTGTCGTACTTGCCGGCGACCTTCTTCCCCAGCCGCCGCCGGTTCACGCGCATCAGCATGACCGTGGCAGTGCGCGACTGGCCGGGCGCGAGGCCGGCGGCGCGGCGCCGACGGCGGATCATGTCGGGATGGCGGTCCATCGCCTCGGCGATGCGCGCGTCGGTCTCGCCGGCGGCGACCAGCCGGCGCAGCTGCGCGGCATCTTCGGCGCTCCAGGGACGGCCGCGGCTCATGGCGTCGCTCCTTCGCGACTGGAAGGGGGACGCCCAAGTTTGATCGTTCCATTCGTGTCATCGGCCTTTACCTCGCCTCAAACGGAAGTCACGGGCGGCGCACGAAAAGACTTGCCCTCGCCGCCCTCTCAGCTTCGCTGCTGGCCCCCGCCACTCTCGCGCAGAACGCCAAGCCGCAGGACTGCCCCGCCACCCACGGCGCGCTGCCGCGAAACTGGTCCGGCCAGGCCTTCGCCCCCGACGGCGAGCCGCCGGATCTCGTCGGTCATCAGTGGTTCGTTGGTGACAGGTTGAGCTGCCAAACCGCCCCTACCCCCCCCCCGAAGTCGGCGGTGACCGCCGCCTGGGAGGCGCTTTCGAGGCCGCATCAGCTCCATGATCAACGCATAGACGAAGGCGCCGGCGACGACGGCAGCCAGACCGCCGATTATCCAAAGTGCCGCGGTACCGTCCAGGCGGGCAAAAGAGCCGAATCAATGGATCAGGAGTCGCTTTGGACGGCGGACGCAACGGGACCGCCGGGAAAACCTGCGTCGGCCACCCATGGCTTCCCCTGCACTCCGCAGAATGCTAGCAATCTTGACGTTCGAGAGGTCTGCTAGGCAAAGCCGGATGAACATCCTTCTACTTTCCATGCCTGATTCTTTCGAGCACATGCCAAGCATCAGCACCCGCATGCCGAATGGAGCGTTGACGTCACTGGCGGGAAACGTAGATCCCCACCACAAGGTGGCGGTTGCCGATCTGGTACTGGCGCAGCGGACCGTCCGCGAAACGGTTTGCCAGCTCATGAAAAGTCACGATCCCGAGTTGGTCGGCCTCTCCATCATGACCTTCCAGCGCCTCACTGCCATGGCGATCATGGACCTTGTCCGGTCGCTTAAGCCCGATGTCCGGATCGTCGTCGGCGGGTACGACCCAAGTCTGGCCCGGGAAGTCTACACCAACGTGGACGATCCGAAGATCGACTTCCTGGTCAAGGGAGAGGGTGAGATCACCTTCCGGGAGCTCGTCCGAGCCCTCGAGGGCGACGGTGCATTCGAGAAAATCAAAGGCCTTTCTTTCCGCAGGGACGGGATCTTTTACCACAATCCCGACCGCGGCGTTGGCAACCTCGAAGGCGACCAGATACGGCCCCCCAAGCGAAGTGCCCGCGTGCTCTCCGGTTACACGCTTCTAGGCCGGCAGATCGACGTCATCGAGACTTCTCGCGGCTGCACATTCGACTGCAGTTTCTGCTCGATCATCGAGATGCGCGGCAGGAATTTCCATCGCTTCGACGTCGACCGCGTCATCGATGACATTCGTGACGCTTACGAACATGGTGCGCGAGCGATTTTCTTCGTCGATGACAATATCACGCTCAACATCGCGCGGTTCGAAACTGTCTGCAGGGCCATCATCGCGGCCAAGCTGAACTCGATCGATTACTCGATCCAGGCGACGACCTCGTCGATCGCCGATCACGGCGAAACCCAGGCTCCTCTGATGCGTGAGGCTGGCTTCCGTTACGTATTCCTCGGCATCGAGAACGTGGTCGAAGAGGAGCTCGTCTTCCTGAAGGCCAGCGTCAAGAACAAGCGCCGTGTCAACGGACGGCGCACCGAGAGTGCCGCCGTCAAGGCTATCGAACACATCCGTGACAACGGGATGTATGTCGTCGGCGGGCTGATTGTCGGCAACCCGACCGATACACGTGCGCAGATCGCTGCCAACCTGGCATTTGCGCTGCACTGGTTCGATTGGCCGTACATTCAACATCCAACCCCTTATCCGGGAACGCCGATGGCGGCCGACCTCCAAAAGCGGGGGCTCGTCACCAGCACGAATGTCGAAGAGTACGACGGTACGACCGCGGTCGTGGCCTGCCAAAAGGTTTCCAAGTCCGAGCTGGAGTTCATGCGTTGGGAAACGGAGCGATGGATAAAGCTCCGACACGGCTGGGTAACTCTCGGACTTGATACGCGCTTCACGCTCAAGCATGGCTGGCAGCTCCTCACGCACATCTTTCGCGGTGAGACACTCAAATCCCTTCTGGGAATCGAAGGTCGTCACCGAGCTTTTCAGCGATATTGCATGATACGGAAAGCCGAAAGACGATTTCTCTAGGTTCCAGTCTCGATCAGTAGCTTTCGGGTCCTGTATTGCGACTGGCCTTTGGCATTCTTTACACCTGCCGCAACCGCAGCACCCGCTCCCGCCCCTTCTCGATCGCGTCGCCGATCGACACCTTCACGGTCGCGTCGGGCACCACCTTCTCGCCGTAGCGCCTCGGCGCGATCTTCGCGATGAGCCATTTGATCGTGTCGATCTGGAGCCGGCAGACGGCCACGGTGTCGGCGTCGGCGTTGCGCGCGATGTGGATCGCTTCTTCAGCCAGCGCATCGGCCTGCTGGTCGCGGGCGACGGCGTACCGGTCGCGGAAGAGGCTGTTCTCGCTCTGCCAGCGGCGCACCGTGTCGCGGCTGGGCATGCGGATCGGGCGGCAGATGTCGCACAGCAGCTCACCGTCGGCCAGGCGCCGGCAGATCTCGGCGGCCAGCGCCTCGCTGAAGTGCGTGGGACGCTCGGCCATCA
>JBILYJ010000115.1:0-12447 GCA_044377795.1 Reyranella sp.
GCGCCGGCTGGAACCTGGTGACGACGTCCAATCCAGACGCCGCGCTGAACTTCGGCATGGACGACCAGATGCCCCATGCCGAGCGCTACGCCCGCGCCCGCGAGTTCTTCGACGTGGTGACGGGTCTGTGGGATTCCTGGGCCGACGATGCCTTCGTGCGCGACGTCGAGAACGGCGTCTACTTCGACCCGGCGCGGCTGCATGTGCTCGACCACAAGGGCAAGTATCTGAAAGTGCGCGGGCCTCTGAACATCGCCCGACCGGTGCAGGGCTGGCCCGTCATCGTGCAGGCCGGTGCCTCCGATGCCGGCCGCCAGCTCGCGGCCGAAACCGCCGAGATGGTATTCGCCGCCGGCGGCCCGATCGCCGACGCCCGCGCCTTCTATGCCGACGTGAAGGGCCGCGCGGCCAGGGTCGGCCGCAATCCCGATCACATCAAGATCCTGCCCGGCGCCTTCGTGGTGGTGGGCGATTCGCTCGACGAGGCGAAGGAGAAACGCGCGCGCCTCGACGGTCTGGTGAACTACGACAGCTCTATCGCCGCCGTCTCGATGGCGCTGGGCGTCGATGCCCGCAAGTTCGATCCCGACAAGCCGTTGCCCGACGACATTCCCGAGACCGAAGCCAGCAAGAGCGGACGCGACCGCGTGATCGAACTCGGCAGGCGCGAGAACCTGACCGTGCGCCAGATCGCGGGGCGCCTGGGCGGCTATGGCGGGCTCGGCATGCTGGGAACGCCGTCGATGATCGCCGACCAGATGGAGGAGTGGCTGGCCACCGAAGCCTGCGACGGCTTCAACGTCATGTTCCCCTACCTGCCGGGCGGGCTCGACGATTTCGTCGACAAGGTCGTGCCGGAACTGCAGCGTCGCGGTCTCTTCCGCACCGAGTATGAGGGCACGACGCTTCGCGAAAATCTCGGCCTGCCGCGGCCGGAGAACCGTTTTTTCGCGGCAACGGCCAAGGCGGCGGAGTAGTCTTCGCCGCATGACATTCGAGATCGCGGTCGGCAGCGCCGACGACGTCCAGCGCATGGCCTCGTGGGCCAACGATGAGAACTGGAATCCCGGCAACACCGACGCCCACGCCTTCTTTTGCACCGATCCCGGTGCATTCCTGATCGGTCGGCTCGACGGCGAGCCACAGGCCTGTATCTCGGTCGTGAAGTACGGCGCAGGCTTCGGCTTCCTGGGTTTCTACATCGCCCGGCCGCCGGTGCGCGGGAAGGGCTATGGCATCCAGGTCTGGCGAGCCGGCATGGCGCGGCTGCAGGGGCGCAATGTCGGACTCGATGGCGTGGTGGCGCAGCAGGGCAACTACAGGAAGTCGGGTTTCCGGCTGGCGTGGAACAACATCCGTCACGAAGGCGCGCCGCCGTCGCCCAAGCCACCGGCCGGCGTCACTTTCGTCGATGCGCGCAGCATCGGCTTCGACCGGCTCGCCGCCTACGATCGCCAGTTCTTTCCCGAGGCCCGCGATTCCTTCCTCGCTTCCTGGATCTCGCTTCCGGAGCGGGCATCCCTTGTCGCGCTGCGGGACGGCGAGATCGCAGGCTTCGCCGTGATGCGCGCCTGTGCGGCCGCCTCGCGCGTCGGGCCGCTCTATGGCGCGACGCCGGAGATCGCTTCTTCCTTGGTGGGTGCTCTCGCAAAGACGCTCGGCGCGACCGCTGTCGCGATCGACGTGCCCGATCGCAACAAGCCGGCCGTGAAGCTTGCCGAGGAGATCGGCCTCAAGCCCTCCTTCGAGACCGCGCGCATGTACACGGGCGCGGACCCCGACGTCGACTATGCCGGCCTGTTCGGCGTGACCAGCCTGGAGCTGGGCTGACGCCTCGGAGCGCGCGACACTTGACCCCTCCGTCGGCGTAAGACGCCGCCACCTCCCCATTTGAATGGGGAGGCGATGATGTTGTTCGTTCCTCCCCATTCAAATGGGGAGGTGCCCCGAAGGGGCGGAGGGGTCATGTCTGCCGGTGTTGCAGGCGAGACCTACTGCGCCTTCTTGATGTTCCAGAAGACCGGCGCCGGCGAGGGCAGGTTGCCGGTCACGTTCTTGCGGATCGCCATCGGGATGTTGAACTGGCCGAGCTGGGCGAAGGTCGGATACTCCGACTCGCGCACCTGAACCGCGGTCGCCAGCTCCTTGCGCTTGGCCGGATCGGTCGTCTTGGCGAAGGCGTCGCGCAGTTCCTCGATCTTGGCGTCGCACGGCCAGCCGATCGCGGCCTTTTCGCAGGCAGCGCCGACGAAGGCCGAGACGATGGGATTGAGCAGGTCGGCCGACACCCAGGAGGTCATGAACGCGCTCCAGCCGCCGGCATTCAGCGGCTCCTTGCGGGCACGGCGCGACAGCACCGTCTGCCAATCCATGGCCTGCATGTCGACCACGAAGCCGCCGCGCTCCAGGAGCGATTTGACGATCGGCGTCAGGCGGCCGGTGTTGGTGTCGGTGGCGAACAGCAGCACGACGGGCGTGCCGTCATAGCCTTCCTGCTTCAGGATCTCCTTGGACTTGGCGAAGTTGGATTCGAGCTTGTCCTCGAAGCCCGCGTCGGTTGCATAGGGCGTGCCGCAGATGAAGAGCGCCTTGCACTCCTTGTAGTATCTCGGGTCGTTGATGGCGGCGAGCAGGAAGTCCTTCTGGTTCAGCGCATAGAGCACAGCCTGACGGATCTTCGCATTGTCGAACGGCTTGTGCAGCACGTTGAAACGCAGGCTGTACTGGCTGCCCAGCGGGTTGAGATCCTTGATCTCGATGTTCTTGTCCTTCTCGAGCAGCGGCAGCATCTCGATCAGCGGCTGCTCGAGAATGTCGATTTCGCCGGTCATCAGCGCATTGGCCGCCGTCTGCGCATCGGTGATGTTGATCCACTCGACCCGGTCGACATAGACGTTCTTGCCGCCCGAGAGAGCCGAGGGCGGCTCGGCGCGGGGCTTGTAGTCCTTGAACTTGTCGTAGACCGTCTTCTCGCCCGGGCGCCACAGGTCGGCGCGGAACACGAACGGACCGGAGCCGATGAACTCCTTGATCTGCGTATTGCCCGGCGTCTCGGCGACGCGCTTGGGCATGATGAACGGCACGTTCGAGCTGGGCTTGCCCAGCGATTCGATGACCAGACCGTAGGGCTCGTTGAGGGTGAGGGTGAAGGTCTTGTCGTCGACGGCGGCGAGGGCCTTGGTGAAGCCCATGAGCTTCTGGCCCATCGCGTCGCGCGACGCCCAGCGCTTGATCGAGGCGATGCAGTCCTCGGACGTCACCGGCGCCCCATCGTGGAACTTCAGCCCGTCGCGCAGGGTGAAGGTATAGGTGAGCTTGTCGTCGCTCACCTTCCAGCCCTCCAGCATCTGCGGCTTGACCTCGAGCTTGTCGTCGACCGCCAGCAGCGTGTCGTAGACCATGTAGCCGTAGTTGCGGACGATGTAGGCGGTGGTCCAGATCGGATCGACGATCTTGACGTCCGAATGCTTGACGACCTTCAGCGTCTGCGCCTCGGCCGTGGCCGCGAACAGCGCCGTCGTTGCCGCGGCGAGGGCCGCCCATTTCATCTTCCGCATCATCTGCCTCCTTGTTCTCTCGTTTTTCCGATTCTATCGTCCCATTGCGCTGCCTATGCAACAGGCATGCCTTTGCTGGGAGCAGAATTCATGTCGATGCGGCCCGATTCGATCCGAAACGTCTCCTGGGCCGTGGTCCGGGACGGTGCCGAAAGGCGCCACGTCTATCGTCGCGAGGTCGACCTCCACTTGAAGGACGGCCGCATCGTCGAGATCACGCCGGCCGGCGCGCGTCCGACCGGGCCGGGCGAGATCGTGTTCGATGGAAAGGGCCTGCTGGCCCTGCCAGGCCTGATCAACATCCATTCCCACCCCTCGACCGAGCCCGGCTATCGCGGCGTGCGCGAGGATCATGGCGTGCCCGAGCAGCAGATGACCGGCCTGATGGAGCGGCTGCAGGCCTTTCGCCTCGGCGACGACGGCCGCCAGGGCGCGGCGACGATGGCCTATTCCGAGATGCTGCGCGCCGGAACGACGACCGCGTGCGACGTCACCGTGCCGTTCGAGGGCTGGCTGGAGACGATGGCGCGGAGCGGCATGCGCTTCTATGCGGCGCCGACTTTCGCGTCGGCCCGCTGGGGCATGGAATCGCCGCAGACCGTGACCTGGAAATGGGACGAGGCGGCCGGTCTCTCCCAGTTCGAGAAGGCCCGCCGGGTCATGGACGAGGCGGAGGCGCACAATTCCGGGCGCCTGGGGGCGGTGGTCTTCCCGGCGCAGATCGACACGGTGACGCCGGAACTGTTCGCCGCCGGGCGCAAGCACGCCGAGGAAACGGGCCGCCGCTTCTCGACCCATGTCGGCCAGTCGGTGGTGGAAGTGCGCGAGATGATCCGCCGCCACAACAAGACGCCCATCCAGTGGGCGGCCGAGCAGGGCCTGATGAAGAGCGACACGATCATGGCGCACTGCATCCTGCTCGACGACCACCCGCAAATTAACTGGCACACGCGCAAGGACCTCGACCTGATCGCCGAGGCGGGCGCATCGGTGGCGCACTGTCCGCAGCCGTTTGCGCGCTACGGCCTCGCCATGGATCACGTCGGCCGCTATCGCGCCCGGGGCGTCAATGTCGGCCTCGGCACCGACTGCGCGCCGCACAATCTGATCGAGGAGATGCGGCTGGCCATCGTCGCCGGCCGCCTGATGAGCGAGGACATCCGCAGCCTCGACACCGCCGGCGCCTTCGAGGCCGCGACCTTCGGCGGCGCGGCCGCGCTGGGACGCGACGATATCGGCGCGCTGGCGCCGGGCATGTCGGCCGACATCGTGCTGGTCGATCTCAATCACCCGCTGATGCAGCCGGCGCGCGATCCGCTGCGCTCCTTCGTCTTCCACGCCGCCGACCGCGCGGTGCGCACGGTGCTGGTCGACGGCGAGATCGTGCTGGAGGACGGCGATCCCGTGCATCTCGATCCGAAGGCCGCGATGGAACGCCTCGCCGAGGCGCAGGCCCGCATGCTGCGCGATTCGGTCAAGCTCGACTACGCCCACCGCTCTGGCGACGAGATCTCGCCGCTGTCGCTGCCGATTGCTTGATCGTTCCTCCTCCCCATTCAGATGGGGAGGTGCCCCGTCTTACGGGGCGGAGGGGTCAAACTCTTCGGCGACACATGACCCCTCCGTCGTCGATGACGACGACACCTCCCCCGATGACGGGGGAGGCGAGTTACCCGTCGTCGCTCTCGTCCTGTGCATCCGGCGTCAGCGCTTGCGCAACCGCGTCGTCGACCTTCTCGAGCCAGATGAACTCGAGCGTGTTGCGGACTTCCTCGGGGATGTCGTCGTAGTCGCGCCTGTTGCGGGCCGGCAGCATCACGCGCGTGATGCCCGCGGCCGCGGCGGCCACGACCTTCTCCTTGATGCCGCCGACCGGCAGGACCAGCCCGCGCAGGCTGATCTCGCCCGTCATGGCGGTGTCGCTGCGGATGGTGCGGCCCGTCATCAGCGAGGCCAGCGCCATGAACATCGCGACACCGGCGCTCGGCCCGTCCTTGGGCGTCGCACCGGCCGGCACGTGGACATGGATGTCGTTCTTCTCGAACAGGACGGCATCGAGGCCGATCGACTTGGCCTTGTTCTTGAGCACGCTCAGTGCCGCCTGCACGCTCTCGCGCATCACCTCACCCAGCTGGCCGGTGAGGATCAGCTTGCCGTTGCCGGGCGAGCGCGTCGCCTCGATGAACAGGATGTCGCCGCCCACTGGCGTCCAGGCAAGGCCCGTGGCCACGCCGGGCACGCTGGTGCGCATGGCCACGTCGTTCTCGAAGCGCACCTGTCCCAACAGTTCCTCGATGTCGGCCGTGCCGATCTGCACCTTCGTCGCCGAGCCCTCGGCCACCTGCACCGCGACATGGCGCAGCGCCCGGCCGATCTCGCGTTCGAGCCAGCGGACGCCGGCCTCGCGCGTGTAGCCAACGATGATGAGCTTCAGCGCCTCGTCGTCGATGCTTGCCTGCTCGGCGGTGAGGCCGTTGGCTTCGAGCTGGCGGCGCACGAGATAGCGCTTGGCGATCTGCAGCTTCTCGCCGGCGGTGTAGCCGGAGAGCGAGATGATCTCCATGCGGTCGCGCAGCGGGCCTGGGATCGTGTCCAGCATGTTGGCCGTCGCGATGAACACCACGCGGCTGAGGTCGAACGGCACGTCGAGATAGTTGTCGCGGAACGTGCCGTTCTGCTCGGGGTCGAGCACTTCGAGCATCGCCGCCGACGGATCGCCGTGCACGCCGCTGCCCATCTTGTCGATCTCGTCGAGCATCATCACGCAGTCGCGCGAGCCGGCCTTGCGGATCGCCTGGATGATCGTGCCGGGCAGCGCGCCGATATAGGTGCGGCGATGGCCGCGGATCTCGGCCTCGTCATGGACGCCGCCGAGACTCACGCGCGCGAACTTGCGGCCCATCGCCCGGGCGATCGACTGGCCGAGCGAGGTCTTGCCCACGCCGGGAGGTCCGGCGAAGCACAGGATCGGCGCCTTGCCTTCGGGCGCCAGCTTGCGCACGGCGAGATACTCGACGATGCGCTTCTTGATCTTCTCCAGGCCGAAGTGATCGGCATCGAGCACGCGCCGCGCCTCGGCGATGTCGATCGGCTGCGTCTCGGGCAATGCCCAGGGCAGCTCGACCAGCGTGTCGAGATAGGTGCGGATCATGCCGTGCTCGGCCGACGCCTCGGGCGTGCGCTGCAGGCGGCGCAGCTCCTTGCGCGCGGCGGCCTCGGCCTCCGGCGGCATCTTCGCGTCGGTGATCGCCTTGTCGAGATCGGCGATCGCCTGCTTGTTGGAATCGTCCTCGCCCAGCTCGCGCTGGATGGCGGCCATCTGCTCGCGCAGCACGATCTCGCGCTGGCGGGTGTCGAGCGAGGTCTTGGTCTGCTTGCCGATCTCGCTGCTGATGCGCAGCACCTCGAGGCGCTTCGAGAGGAGCTGCGTCACCTTGTCGAGACGCGGCACGAGGTCGAGCGCCTCCAGGATCTCCTGCTTCTCGTTCGGCTTGGAATCGAGATAGGAGGCGGCGAGATCGGCGAGCGCGCCGGCCGATGTGGTGTTCTCGACGGTCTGGCGAAGCTCCTGCGGGACCTGCGGCAGCAGCTCCAGCGTGTCGCGGATCTGCTGCTTCAGCACGAGAAAGCGCGCTTCGATCTCCGGCCCGCTCTCGGTCGGCTCGGTGAGGTGCTCGCCGCGCGCCAGCAGGAAGGGATGTCCCTCGACGAAGTCGGTGATGCGGAAACGCTGCACGCCCTGGCAGACGATGTGATGGTTGCCGTCGGGCGTCGTGACGTAGCGCAGGATGTTCACCACCGTGCCGACCGCGTGCAGATCGGCGGGCACCAGCTCTTCCTTCGCGGGGTCGCGCTGCAGCACCAGCAGGATCTGGCGCTGTTCGCGCACGGCCTGCTGGATGGCGGCGACCGACGAGGGGCGCCCGACGCTCACCGGGAACACCATCTCGGGAAACAGCACGAGGTCGCGCACCGGCACGACGATCAGCGCATCGGACGGCAAGGGCTTTGCGTCCGTCGCGGTCTCGGGCTTCGCGGTCACGGGCTGCATCACGTCATCCTGCGGGCTCATGGCTGCCTCCGCGTGCCGGCCTTGGCCAGTGTCACGGCCAGGCAGCCGTTCACCTCGAACCGCCGCACCTCGCCATAGACGCCGGGCGGCAGGCCGATACGGCGCTCGAAGCGGCCCTGCGGAAGTTCCATGCGATGGATCTTCGCAGTCCTGAATTCGGCCGGAACGGTGCGTTCGCCGGACAGGACGAGCGTGCCGTTCTCGATCACGGCCTCGACCTTCTGCACGTCGACACCGGGCAGTGCCGCCAGGATCAGGACTTCGCGCTCGGTTTCGAGCACGTCGACCGGCGGCTCCCAGCTGGGACGCAGGCGGCCCGCGGTCTGCGGCCGGAAAACCTGCTGATTCAGCCGCTCGGCCTGCGCCAGCATCTGCAGCGCTTCCGACCACATCCAGTCTCGTGGATCGCCTCTCGTCATGAACCCGGGCCTCCAATACCCAACACCCATGTGGGAATTGGGTGGGCCGGAGGCAACTATCGTTGTTTGCCGGGTACCAGGGCGAGCCAGAGCGAGATTGCCGTCGAGGCGATCGCGACCGCCTGCAGGGCCGACAGCGGCTCCTGCAGGATCACGATGCCGCTCACGATCGCCACGATCGGGATGGCGATGGAGGAGAGTGCGGCGACCTGTGCCGGCAGCAGCTTCACCAGGGTGAACCAGATCATGGTGCCGATCGCCATCGGGATGGCGCCGGTATAGATCGTGGCGGCCAGCACCGCGGGCGAGGGCATGTGCGTGGGCAGCCCGTCGAACACCAGCGCGCCGAGGGCGATCGGCGGCACCATCAGCACGACCTGCCAGAAGGTGAGCGACAGGCCCATGCCGGGCCAGCTCGTGCGCTTCACGACCAGCGTGCCGACGGCCCAGCAGAAGCCCGCCAGCAGGCCCCAGAACAGGCCGAGCGGCGCCGTGGCGTAGCTCTGGAAATTGGGGATCATCAGGGCGGCGACGGCGGCCGCCCCGATCGCGATGGCCGCGAGCAGCCGGCCCGTCAGCCTCTGGCCGAACAGGATGAAACCCAGCACCGCGACCCAGAGCGGCATCGTATAGGCCAGCACCGAGGCGTGACCGGAGGGGATGTAGAGCACCGCCAGCGACGTCGCGATGTTCCAGATGCCGATGTTCATGGTCGAGGCGAGGAGGAGCGCCGGCCACTTGTCCCGGGGGACGGCGAACGTCTCGCGCCGCACCAGCAGGATTATCGTCAGGACGGTCGCGCCCGCCAGCAGGACGAGGGTGCGGAAGGTCCAGACCGGCAGTTCGGCGAGGGCGATCCGGAACAATGGCCAGTTCGTGCCCCACATCAGGGTCAGGGTGCCGAGCAGCGCCAGCACCTTGGGCGAAACGCGAGACATGGAGGGTGCGGGCGATCAGGCCTGGTGTTCTTCGGGCGCCTGCAGGTAGCAGCCTTCGATGCGCCAGCTGCCGTCGGGCTGCTGCGTCATCGGATAGAAGGCGGTCACCGGCCGGCCGTCGGGGCCGATCACATGCACCTTCTGCGTCACCATTCCCTGCAGGGTGACGATCTCGCGGAACTCGAAGACCTGCGGCCGGTACACCGGCCGGTAGCCCTGCCGCACCATGTCCATGAAGGTCTCGGCCGAGCCGAACATTCCCTGGATGCTGGGCGAGGCGTAGCCGAAGGCGGCGGCGCCATCGTCGCGGCGGAAGGCCTCGACCTGGCCCTCGATCACGTCGCGGATGGCGGTCTGGTCCGCGGGCGACACCTGCGCCTGCGCCGGCAGCGCCAAAGCGAGCATCGTGCCGAGCAGGGCGAAGAGGCGAAGCACCATGCCCGGCATGTTACGCCCCGGGCCCCGGATTCGCGACCGTGTTGTCGGCCGATCGGCGTGTCTGCCGGCAGCCGGTTACTGGAGCGGAACGGCCCGCCGGGTCGGCTGGGGGGTGACGGCGCCGCCTTGCCCGCCGCCCGGCGTGCCCAGGCGGCCGATGTTCACGTTGTAGGACAGGGCGGCCAGGCTGGTGCGCTCACGGCCGAGGAAGGCATTGTCGCGGGCGATCTCGGCGTTGAGATCGGCGATCAGCCGGTCGATCTGCTGCATCGAGCGCCGCGTCTCGCTTTCGATGGCGCGCAGGTTGCGATGATCGGCGTCGGTCGCGCCGCCCACCATCAGGGTCAGGCGCACGTTCTCGAGCAGATAGCCCGCCACGGAGGCCTGGGTGGTGACCTGGCTGGCCAGCGAGTTCAGCGAGCCGACGCCCAGGGTCACCGCGTCGAGCTTGCCCTGCGCGGCGTTCCACTGGTTCACGAGGTCGGGGTTGCCCGGCGTCGTGCCGGCCTGCAGGCGGGAGGTGATGCCGCTCACCAGACCGGAATAGGCGCGCGTGTCGCCCGCGAGCTGGCCGCGCGTCGCATTGAACTGGGCCTGCTGGGCGGCGATGCCGTTGTTGAGTGCGGCCTGGTCGCTGCGCAGCTGCTCGATGGTCTTGCGGACCGTCTGCGTGCCGGTCTGGGTGATGGCGGGGTTGGCATTCGACGGAGCGGTGCTGACGGGGGGCGCGAAGACGCTGCTCTGGTCGCATCCGGCCAGGACGATCGCCGCCAGGAAAAGCGCGGATCGTGGAACTCTTAGCGCCATCTTTGGCCTCGAACCCGCCCCGATATCATCGTTCTGGTGCTCCGATGCGGCGCCCGAACGAAACAGGGCCGACTCGGGGCACATGCCCCGAATCCAGATGGCAGTCATGCCGATTGAAAGCAAGCAAAACCGACGGCGCTTTCGCCCAGCCAGGTGAACGCCTTGGCCCCGTCGGGCCTTGGGCGCCGGGGCGGTTTCACGGCCGGTTCGAGGGTTGGGGCGGCGCCCGGTCGCAGCCCGCGATGCCCCGTCGACTCGGCTTGCATCGCCGGGGCAGTTTCACTAGGGTGCGCCCCTTCGCCGGACCCCTCGGGGATCGGCCGTGCGCCCGTAGCTCAACTGGATAGAGCATCTGACTACGAATCAGAAGGCTGGAGGTTCGACTCCTTCCGGGCGCGCCATTTCTCTTCGACAGCCTTGACTCGATAGCTCCACGCGAACGGCGGCTCCGGTAGCCATGTAATGGCCGGCAGCCGCAATGACGAAGTCCGGGCGAACTGTCGGCATGGCCGTGCGTGACTGGTTCCGGCAACGCCGAACTTTGACATCGCTCAAGGCATTGCGGCTTCCTGCAGCTACGGTTCGATCCATGCCAAACGGAATCCCGCCATGGAAAGAGGCAAGCCGAGTTCACCTCAGTCTGTGGCGCAAGTGGGTCGGACAGAAGGCTGCTCAGTCAGCGCGCGAGGTGGACTGAAATGTCGTTGACGATCGACGCGCTGGCCTCCACGGCCGGCCACATCGTGGAACTGATCGGCGTGCTCATTCTGCTGGCCGGCGCCTTCATCGCAATCGTCGCCTGCCTGGTCCGTCTCCGACGGGGCGCGACCCTGGAAGATGCCTATCACGGGCTACGGGCCGACCTTGGACGGTCCATGTTGCTCGGCCTGGAGTTCCTGGTCATCGCCGACATCATCGGCACCGTGGCCATCGAACCCACCTTGCACAACCTGGCCGTCCTCGCGGTGATCGTGGCGATCCGCACCCTGCTGAGCTTCGCACTCGAACTCGAGGTCAGCGGCCGCTGGCCCTGGCAGAAGGGCGCCAAGTAGCCCGCGCCGCTTTTTGAAGCTTGCCGCGCCGGGACGGCCGGCAATCCGCATTCCTCGACGAGGCCGCGGCCAGGGTCCGGGCGCCGAACAACCAGTTCCTCGATTCGTCGGTGGGCACGTACAAAGGCGGCTGATCCCGGCTCAACAGGCCGTTGAAGAAGTCGGAGTCGTGGCGAATAAACGAAACAAACGAAATAAACGAAACAAATGAAGTGAATGTCGCGCCTCCTGAAACAGGAGGCTCTGGCGCTCGATATTGTGTGCCTCCCGATCAGCGCCTCAGGATCTGGTTAATCTCCTCGATCTTGCCTCTCCTGACGGGAGGGTTTCAGGCATTCCGGCGCGGTCGCGTCTCCCGGGCGGTTCGACTCCCGTCCGGGCGCGCCATTTCTCCCTTGTCGAATGGGTGAAGCGGGATACCGTTCGATCGCGCGCCGGCGGAGAGGGCGCTGATCGATGGAAAAGACTTTCGTCAACCTGATGCGCGGCGATCCTGCGCCCCGGTTCCGGGCCGCAACCGCGAGCAACCCGCAGTACATTTTCGACACGGTGGCGGGACGCTACGTCGTCCTCTGCTTCTTCGTGTCGGGTGGCACGCCGGGTGCCGCCGCGGCGCTCCAGGCCGTCGCCGCGAACCGGCACAGGTTCGACGACGAGCGCCTGTGCTTCTTCGGCGTCACCGTCGACCCGAACGACAAGGACAGCGGCCGCGTCCAGCAGAGCCTGCCCGGTATTCGCTACTTCTGGGACTTCGACGGCAACGTTTCCAGAAGCTATGGCGCGGTGCCGCGCGAGGCGGTGGCCGGGGAGCCCTTCAACGCCCGGCAGTTCTGGGTCGTGCTCGATCCCACCCTGCGCGTGCTCGACGTCATACCCTTCAAGCCGGGTGGGGCGGACTGCGCCGAGCTGTTCGCCTGTCTCGATGCGCTGCCGCCGCCGCACCTGCATACCGGCCGGTCCCTGCAGGCGCCGGTCCTGGTCCTGCCCAACGTGTTCGAGCCCGCCTTCTGCCGGCACCTCATCGAGCTGCACGAAGCACACGGCGGCCGCGACACGGGCTTCATGAACGACGTCGCCGGAAAGACCGTCGAACTGCTCGACCCCGGCCGCAAGCGCCGGCGCGACTTCATCGTCGAGGAGGAGAGCGTCATCCTCGACGTACAG
>JBILYJ010000593.1:0-3215 GCA_044377795.1 Reyranella sp.
CAGGGAGATTGCAATTGCCGGCACCGAAGGCTCGCTCGAAGTCAATGACGGCGGTCAACTCCTCTATACGAAATCCGAGTTGCAGACCTAATTCCTGAAGCCAGAGCAAGACATCCGGCGCTGGCCGGCAGCAGAAAAGAAGATCCTTGAGGCGCTCGACACGCTCGATTGACGAGCGGCGGTCGTTAACCTGACTCCGTCTGCGAAACGGATTTGAGTCCTTCCGAAGCGGACTGCAACTCGGCCACCAGCGCGTCGCGCTCCGCCTTGAGTTCGTCGTTCCGGCGATTCAGGTATGCCCGGCGACGACGAATCACACCCTGTCGCTCGGGCTCGGCCGGTCCGTCCAACTCCGCCTTCAGTTCCGCGCTCTCCGATTCCAGGCGGACGAGTTCTGCCCTTATTTCGATAGTCCGCTCGCTGCAGTAGTACTTCGAAAGCTGCAGCCTTCGCGTGCGCTCATCGGCCATTTCCACCCCTTTGCGACTGTCGAGATGCGTATCGCCTCCCAATTCGCCGATACAGGTTACGCATTGGCAGGGGCCTTCGCCATCTCTCCCCTGGCGCAAAGTACTGCTTTTTGCGGAATAAGTGAAATTTCCTCGCCCAGCATTCCCGCGATGGTGGTGCGTTTGTCCCTCTGGGAACCCCTCGCTTCCATGCGGGAGGCTCGAGACAACAACGGCGTGGCGCGACAGCGGCCGCGTCTCCGCCCACCGTGTCGCGCCTTCGCCGTCACGTGTGTCAGGCAGACTTGGCCTTCAGCTCCTCGAGCTGCTGGCGGGCACCCGCGATCATGCAGGAGAGATCGGCCGTCAGCATCACCATGTCGAAGCCACGCTTCACGGCGCCGGCCGCAAAAGGTGCCGCGGCGCAGTGCATGACGCACTTGATGCCGGCCTTGTGGGCTGCTTCGCGGATCTTGTCGCAGGTCGCCATGTGCAGCGGATCGGGATTGTCGCCGCGCGGCGGCAGGCCCAGCGCAAACGAGAGGTCGGCCGGACCGATATAGACGGCGTCGAGCCCTGGCGTCGCGCAGATCGCCTCCAGGTTCTCCAGGCCTTCCCTGGTCTCGATCATCGCCATGACGATGATCTCGTCGTTCGCCTTCGCCACATAGTCGGCGCCGCCATAGTGAACGGCGCGCACCGGGCCGGACGAGCGCATGCCCACCGGCGGATAGCGGCACGCCGCGACAGCCTTCGCGGCTTCCTCGGCATTGTTGACCAGCGGCACGATGATGCCGTAGGCGCCGAGGTCGAGCGCCTTCATGATCGCCGCCGGCTCGTTCCAGGCGACGCGCACGACCGGCACCGTGTCGGTCTGCGAGATCGCCTGCAGCATCGGCGCCACGTCCTTCATCTCCGAAAGTCCGTGTTGCAGGTCGACGCACAGCGCGTCGAAGCCCTGCCGCGCCATCACCTCGGCGGTGAACGTGTTCGGCACCGATAGCCAGCCCAGTGTCGCGCATTTCCCCGCGGCCCAAATTTCCTTGATCTTGTTCTTTCGCATGGCCGGACCTTTCTTTCGTCCAAGAGTCTCGAGAGCGGCGGAATTGGGCACGATCCGGCACGCTGCATCAAGGGTTCAAAATCGCTGAGCGATCACCGCCGCTCCCGCGGTCAGCAGAGGGTCAGGTGACGGAAGTCGGTGGGCTGCGAATGCTGCGAGTGCATCCTTCATGGGCAACAGGCAATCCATCCCGGCGATGAAGCGCTGCGCCGACAGGACCGGCTGCGGCGCGACGATGCAGCAGCGCACCGATGGTCGCGTCGAAACAGGCGATGTCGGGCTGCCCGCGACGCGCCCCTCACCGGGGCGGGCAACCTGCACCACGGCGGCGGCATCGCCAGGATGGCGGACGAACAGGTAGCATCAGACCGGCAGCGCCTCCGGCTCGCCGAGTCCCGGCAGGCTGGCGCGGACTGCCGGCGAATCGAGCCATTTCCGGGCTTTTTCCGCATCCTTGAAAACGCGCATCGGCCATTTGGCGGCTGCGAGGATGCCGAGTACGCGCGATAGAATCGCATACTTGTTGTCCGGCACGACGACGGCCAGCGGCCCGTGTTCCCGGTAACCGTCCTGCAGCGCTCGAATACGAACGCCGATGCCCAACATGTCGATCGAACTCATCTGCGTGCTGCCGTTCGTGCTGTCGAACAGTTTGCGGTAGCCGAGCCCGTTCGCCCCCACCACCGCATGGAGCATCATATTCACTTCGGCGACGTCGACATTGCCATCGCAGGTCGCCACGAAAATCCGCCGCCGCGAGTCGATGGTCCAGTGCAAAGGCATTTCCAGAGAGTCCGCGACGCACGAGAACGCAGGATAGTGATCCGCAGCCCAGGCGCTGGCAAGCCTCCAGGCCGGGCGGGCGGCAACACCGACGTCTCGACGACTATCACATCGTCGCCGTCCATCCGACGACCTTCGGCAAGAACGGCTATTGCGCCGTGAAGACATTTCCTATCACCGCTTCGGCCTGCACAGCGCCTTTCTCTACACCAAGAAGCCAGGCGCCTTGGCAGAGATGGCTGCCGCCTACGCCGATGGGTCCTTCCGCGCGACGCACTACTGCATCTTCCAGATCCTGCCGAACCTGATCGTGTCCCTGTTCCGCTCGGACGGCGCATTCTTCCATTGTTGCGTCCAGCAATCCGTTCCCGTCGCGCACGACCGATCGGTCCAGCGGATCTGGATCTATCCCGCGCCCTTCAAGGTGGAGGGCCCGTGGCACGCGCGCTTATGGCGCCATCTCAGCGATCCGGTCCGCCGTCGCGTCGTGCGGTACTACGCCCACCGGATCATGCGCGAGGACAACCAAACCTGCGAGCGCCTGCAGCAGGTCGCGCACCAGATCGACAAGTCACCCTTCCTGTCGACCGTCGAGGAGCGCGTTGGCTGGTTCGAACAGTCCTACCGGCAGCTCGTCGCCGATGGGGAAGAGATACAGAAGTATGTTGCGATCGGCTGAAGTTGACCCCAGGCGAGCCATTGCCGCGATTTCTACACCGCCTGTACAACGGCCCGCACAAAGAATCAGAGGGGGTAGCAGGATGCCGGACGTGAAGGCGGCGAAGGATGAGCGTCGCGGGGATTACAAATGGTGGATGCCGGTCGCGAGCCGGTGGTCGGACTGCGACGCCTATGGCCACGTCAACAACGCCGTCTACTACAACTGGTTCGACACGTCGCTCACCACCCTCGCCATCGAG
>JBILYJ010000594.1:0-3210 GCA_044377795.1 Reyranella sp.
GATAAATCCCTCCGCGTGATCGCCAACGACATCTCGACCTCCTAAACGACGCTGTCGCTTCAAAGAATCGAGCCCCGACCTCCAGCGCAAATCACATAAGAGTCATCGGTTCAGACGGTTGGTATAAAAGGTCTCTCCACTACGCCTCGCTACGCGAGGTTCCGGTCGAGACGACGGGCTTTTTCAGCGCGCGTAAAAGATCGTCACCTTGCGGTCGATCTCGGAGGCATTGTTGCTGCCGAAGCTCATGTTCCCGAAGGCTTCGGGATCCGCCACGATCGTGATGTTCTCCGCCGGATAGCCGTCGCGGATCATCTCGGCGGCGACTGCCTGGGCGCGCGACCGCGCGAGCTTCTCGTTGTAGGCCTTGTCGCCCAGCTTGTCGGTGTGGCCGATCAGGCAGATGGCCGACACCTGGCGATCCTTCGCGGTCTTCACCGCCTGGGCGATCATCGGCTTCTCGGCCGGCGGCACCACCGAACTGTTGAGGGCGAACAGGATGCGGACCGGTTGCGGCTGCGTGCTGCCGCCGCCGCGCGGGCAGGTGCCGACCGTCTGCGCGAAGGACGGTGCCGCGGCGAACAGCATACCGGCGGCGATGAGGACACCGATCTTCTTCATTTGAGTTCTTCCTTGAGAGCCAATTCGACGAAGGGGAGGCGATCGTTGCCGAAGAACATCATCTTGTCCACGAAGCAGGTGGGCGCGCCGAACACGCCGCGCGCGACGGCCTCGTCGGTGGTCGCCTTGAGCCGGTCCTTGACGTCCTGGTCCTGAATGCGGGCGCCGAATTTCCCGGCATCGAGGCAGGCCGCGGTCAGCACGGCCGCGACTTCCTTGATGTCGTTGAGGTTGCGGCCCTCGACCCACATCGCCTTGAAGACCGCCGGGTGATAGCGCTCGAACGATCCGTCGATCTGGGCGGCCGCGGCGCCGCGCATCAGCGCCAGTGTGTTCACCGGAAAGAAGGGATTGCGCTGGAACGGCACGCCGTAGTGGCGCGCCCACATCGGCATGTCGAAGCCGCTCCACGCGGACTTCTGCGGCAGCTCGGCCGGCGAGTGATTGCCGGTCGCCTTGAACACGCCGCCCAGCAGCATCGGCTTGCGCACCAGGGTGGCACCAGTGCGTTGGGCGATCGCCTCGACCTGCGTGTCCGCCAGGTAGCTGTAGGGGCTGCCATAGTCGAAGTAGAATTCCAGCGTGCGGGCCATGCGTTCCTCCTTGCTTGTCGCAAGCCTGCGCCGCTTCTAGCCTTGCGACAAGACAGTTCGGGGAGGGATTGCATGAGCCGGGTTGCAGACAAGGTCGTGCTGGTGACGGGCGCCGGATCGGGCATCGGCCGCGCGTCGGCGAAGCTGCTGGCCGCGGAGGGCGCGACGGTGATCGTGACCGACGTGAACCGCGCGGGCGGACTCGAAACAGTGCAACAAATCGGAGGCAAGGCGCGATTCGAGGAGCAGGACACGTCGAAGGAAGCCGACTGGAAGCGCATCATCGACGACATCCTGGCGCGGGAAGGCCGGCTGAACGGGCTGGTCAACAATGCCGGCATCGCCGGACCGTTTCCCTCTTCCTTCGAGGGCGAGAGCCTCGAGCAGTGGCGCCGCATCCTGTCGATCAACGTCGAGGGCGTGTTCCTGGGGTGCAAGTACGGCGTGCCGGCGCTGCGCTCCTCGGGCGGCGGCTCGATCGTGAACATGTCGTCGCTGGCGGCGTTCCTCGGCACGCCCGACCTCTCGGCCTATGGCGCCAGCAAGGGCGCCGTCCGCCAGTTCACCAAGACCGTGGCGATGGACTGCGCACGCAAGGGCTACAAGGTGCGCTGCAATTCGGTGCACCCCGGCATTATCATGACGCCGATGGGCGAGCACATCCTGCCGAGCGAGAAGGCGCGCGAACGCACGCGCCAGCGCGTGCCGATCGGCCATTTCGGAACGCCGGAGGACATTGCCTACGGCGTGCTCTACCTGATTTCGGATGAGTCCCGCTTCATGACCGGCGCCGAGCTGGTGATCGACGGCGGTATGAATGCGATCTAGTCGCTCCGCTGGCGGAGCGACTGGCGGCGGAAAGTTAGAGGTGCGCCCTTCCGTCCGTGCGGGCTCTCGCGCTTGGTTACAAGCGCTGCCGCCCGCCGGCGCGTTTTCAACGCGCCTTACTTGATATTCACCTGGTGGGTGAACTTGTCGCCGTCGCTGATCGTGATCTGCTGGAAGCCGAGCAGCTTCAGCAGGTCGAAGAAGTTCGCGTCCTCGGCGATCGTGCGCTCCTGGAAGAACGGCGACAGGCGCGACATGGTGGTCATGTTCGCGAGGATCGCGCGCGCCCGGTAGATCGTGCTCATCTCGCCCGGCTGCAGGCCGACGATGATCATCTTGTCCGCCTTATCGCCCTTCACGAAGACCGAGTAGGGAACGCGATAGGCCGACTGGATCGTGCCCTGCGACACGACCGTGGCAAACTGCACGCGCTGGGCGCGCTCGGCGCCGGCGATCGTCTGCATCGGCGAGGTGTAGGTCTCGGTCGCGGTCGGCTTCGGATAGTAGTAGCCGACATACTTGTCCTCGTCGGCCTTGGGGGCCGTCGCAGCGGCCGCCGGCTTGGGCTGCTGTTGCTGCGCGAGCGCCGGAAGCGCGCCGAAGGCGACGAGGACGGCCAGGCTGGCTGCGAACCGATTGATCATGAGTGTTTCCCCAAAGTCTGATGCTGCAGTGGCGACGGGCTAAAACAACGTATAGCCGCCATCGATAACGAAGTCGCGGCCCGTCGTATAGCCGGTCGCGCCGCTCGCCAGATAGACGGCGAGCGGGCCGAAATCCGCGCCTGTGCCCCAGCGGCGGGCCGGGATGCGCGGCAGGACGTTGCCGGCGAACTTCGGGTTGGCCACCGCGTTGGCCGTCATCTCGGTCTCGATCCAGCCCGGGAGGATCGAGTTCACCGTGATCTTGTAGCGCGCGAGTTCGACGGCCAGAGCCCGCACCATGGCCGTGACGCCGCCCTTGCTGGCGCCGTAATGGCTGGAGCGGGCCGCGCCTTCGATGGCCGCCGTGCTGGCCATCGCCACCAGCGAACCGCCCCGACCGCGCTCGACCATGTGCTTGGCGGCTGCACGGAATGTGAAGAAAACGCCGTCGAGGTTGATCTGCAGCACGCGGCGCCATTCTGCGTAGTCCATCTCGAGGATGGAGCCCTTGCCGCGGCCCGAGA
>JBILYJ010000117.1:0-12404 GCA_044377795.1 Reyranella sp.
GCGAAGCTGCTGGGCCTCGACGTCGAGCGCACCGTCTGGGCGCTGGGCAGTGCCTCGACCCAGTCCGCCGGACTCTGCGAGTGCCTGGGCTGGCCCGCCAAGAGCGTCAGCGTCGGCAACGCCGCGCGCAACGGACTGTTCTCGGCCCTGCTGGCGGAGAAGGGCTTTGCCGGCCCGCCCGAGCCGATCGCCGGCGCGCAGGGCTTCCTCGCCGCCATGGGCGAACCGCCGAACTGGACGGCCCTGCTCGACGATCTGGGCAAGGACTGGCAGGTCAACCACAACTCGATCAAGCCCTATGCCGCGGGCTTCGTGATCCACCCCCTGCTCGACCTCGCGCTCGACTGGCGCCGCGCCCATCCGGACGTGGCGGTCGAGCGGATCGCCGTGCGCGGCAATCCGCTGCTGCTGCAGCGCACCGACCGGGCCGACATCGCGACCGGCCGCGAGGCCCAGGTCAGCCTGCAGCATTGCGTGGCGGCGGCGCTGGTGCTCGGCAAGGCCGGCCTCGACCAGCTGAGCGATGCCTGCGTCGCCGATCCCGCCATCAAGGCGCTGCGGGCCCGGTTCGAGTGCACGAGCGACGACCGGCTCTCGACCATCGCCGCCGAGATGGACATCTGGACCACCGACGGGAAGAAGCACGCGCTGTCGACCCAGGCGGCGCGCGGCAGCTCGTCGAATCCGCTGAAGGATGCCGAGATCGAAGCGAAGCTGCGAGACGAGGCAAGGCGCTGGGAGCCGGACCACGACATCCAGCCGCTGATCGATGCCGTGTGGGCGCTCGACCGCAACGAGGACGTTTCGGCGCTGCTGGCGCTGGCGGTGCCTACTCGACGGTGACGTTGGCGGCCGCCGCGACCGCCTTCCAGGTCGCGATGTCCTTCTGGATGAAGGCCGCAAACGCTTCCGGCGTGTTGCCGACCGTCTGCATGGCCTGCTTCTCCAGCAGCTCCTTGGTGGCGGGATCGGCCAAGGCCTTCACGATCTCGGCGTTCAACTTCCTGATCACGGCGGGCGGCGTTTTGGCCGGCGCCAGGATGCCGTGCCAGGCCAGCGCCTCGAAGCCGGGATAGCCGCTCTCCGCGACCGTGGGCACCTCGGGCGCCACCGGCGAACGTTCGAGGCTGGTGACGGCCAGTGCGCGCAGCTTGCCGGACCTGATGTGCGGCAGGACGCTGATCGGGTCACCGAACACCACGTTCAACTGGCCGCTGACGAGATCGCCGACCGCCAGCGCCGTACCGCGATAGGGCACGTGGGTCATCTTCAGGCCGGCCTTGCTGGCGAACAGCTCGGCCACGAGATGGTTGGCCGCGCCGACGCCGGTCGACCCGTAGTTCAGGGCGCCGGGCTTGCTCCTGGCCAGCGTCACGAACTCCTGCAGGGTCTTTGCCGGCGAGTCGGAGTTTACGACGAGGACATAGGGATAGGCCGTCGTCATGGTGATCGGCGCGAAGTCCTTCACCGGGTCGTAGGGCAGGGTCTTGTAGACGGCCGGATTGATCGAGATCGGGCCGGACTGGCCGAGCAGCAGCGTGTAGCCGTCGGGCTCGGCCTTGGCCACGAGATCGGTGCCGACGATCGAGCCGGCCCCGCCCTTGTTCTCGATCACGATCGGCTGGCCGATATTCTCGCTGACTTTCTTCGCCACGATGCGCGCCACCGAATCGGCGCCGCCGCCTGGCGCATAGGGCACCACGAGCTTGAGAGACTTGGACGGAAACTCCTGCGCCCATGCAGGGCTCGCGACCATGGCCAGCGCCAGCACGCCGGCGGCGCGCCTCGTCATCTTCTTCATTGTTTACTCCCGGGACTTCATTGGCGGCATCGTTGAGAATACCGCCGACAAAGGCTACTGAAACACCGGCATGGGGCAATCTTGCGTCTCTCGAACGGCGTCAGGCCGCCTCCCCCCTCAACTGGGCGAGTCCCCGCTTCATCAGGGCCTTGGTGTAGCGTTCCCGGCCGATATCGGGCGGTACCGCCTTCTTGTCCGGCGGCGTCGTGAATATGGCGGTCAGTTCCTTCAGTTCCGCCTCGGCGAGCTTGAAATTGCCGCGCTTCATGTAGCCCAGGGCGCGGAAGAGGCACTCCTCCTCCTTCCAGTTGGGCTCGCGGTTCCAGTCGTCGAGCTGATGCAGCGCCGCCGCGAAGCGCGCCAGTATCGTCGCCTTGAATTGGGAAGTTACACGATACATGACATCCGCCCGTTCCTGTTGTCTGACGGGATGGTGCGCGCGCGGCGCTCCTGCCGCAAGCGCCGTGGCCTAAGCCGCAGGCCGGCCCGATGACCCTTCTGGCTCTCTCCGATCCCTTGCGGCACGACCGCGCGCCGCGCGGCACACTCGTCGATCTTGCGTTGCTCGTCGTCGGCAGCAGTGCCGTGCTGATCGCCCTCATCCTGTGGTTCGACAATGCGCAGGGCGGATTGACCGGCAACGGTGTCTTCAAGAGCCTCGAGCTTAAGCCCTGGGTGGTCGATCCGGCGAACGCGCCGCTCTACCCCTCCAACTATCTCTTCTACCCGCTCTACGGCGCCCTCTGCCGCATGCTCGACCTCTTGGGTGTCTTTGCCGGCGATCCGCGGCGCCAGCTCACCATCCTCAATGCCGTGAGCGCGAGCCTCTGCACCGGCGTGGCCTATCTGCTCGCCCGTGCGCTGACCGGCGGCCGGGTCATCGCCTGGCTGACGGGCGCGTTCCACCTCGCGACCAGCCACGTGATGTTCCTCGCCATCGTCAACGAGGACATCATGCCGAGCTACACGGTGATGTTCGCGGCGATGGCGCTGGGCGCGGTCTGGTTCGCGCGGCCGTCGGTGGCGCGGGTCGCCGCGGTCTCGGTGCTGTTCTCGATCGGCTGGCTGTTCGAATGGCGGCTGATGTTCCCCACCCTGCCGGCGATGCTGGCCGCGCTCTGGCTGTGCGAACCGCGCCTCGGGCGCCGCCTCGCCTGGATCGCGCTGTTCCTCGCCGGCATGGTCGCCACCGCGACCGTCGTGGCGCTGGCCTGGTGGGGCCACGCCGGCGCCGTGGGACCGTTCGATCTCATCTGGACGGGCAAGGCGGTGCGCTCGGTGTGGGCGGGCTTCACCTGGGCGAAGGTCGGCTATCTGTGGGACGGCATCGTGGCCTACCTGCTGGGAACCGGCATCACGACCTTCGACAGGCTTCCCGGCTGGGACATCTGGCGCTTCGCCACGACCTTCTGGCTGCTGGGCATCGCCGCCGTCGCGGGCTCGGTCCTGCGGCGCGCCGACGGTGGCCCGGCACGCGCCCTGCTGGCGATATTCGGCGTCACCTTCCTCGCCGGCGAGGTCTTCAACCTCTATTCGCAGCCGCAGGACCCGCAGATGCAGATCAACGTCATGGCCTGGGTGACTCCGGCCTGGGCGCTGGTGCTGCTGGCCGCGCACCGGCGCTGGCCCGCACGCGGCCTGGCTGCCATGGCCGCCGTCACAGTCGCGCTGTTTGCCTACAATGTCTGGAGCATTGCCCCGCTGCGCGGGCTCGACAGCAAATGGCGCGGTGCCATCGAGCGTCTGGAACGCCACGGCGATCCGACGCGCACCGTCTTCCTGCTGCACGATTTCGACTGGACGATGGTCTACGCCTCGCTGCACTGGGGCACGGCGGAGCCAGGTGTCGCCGGGCTGGGGCCCGCGCCGCAGGCGCTGCCGAAGTTCAAATGGATCGGCTTCACCGGCGACGTGCTGCGGCACCCCGACTGGAGCACCGACCGGCACGTCGAGTCGCTGCGCCGGCAGATCGACCGCGCCCTGGAGCTCGGCTACGAGGTGATCGTCGTGCGCCTGTGGAACATTCCCGAGGCGCAGCTGCTGACCGAGACCGGCATGGTCGCCGACGCCGGTCGCCTCGGTGCGCTGCAACGCATGCTGCGCACCGACTTCGTCGCGACGCCGCTGTCGGTCGATCCGGTCGCGGGTTCCCTTTACCGGCTGCAGCGCGCCGCCGGCCGCTGACGACCTACATCGTCGCCTGCTGGATGCGCCGCTCATCGAGACCGACCGAGCGCGCGGTCTCCACGATGGCGGCCCAGGTGTCGTCCGGCAACGGCACGCCGTCGGTGAGGCGCTGGGCGCGGGTGCGGGATTCCTGCTCGCCCGGCACCAGGATCTCGACGCCGGGAGTGGCCGGCTTTGAGCCCTTCACGAACGAGACGTACTTGGCGATGTCCGTCGGGAAGAAGCCCTCGGCGTCGAACACCTTGGGATCGACGTAGAAGGACAGCATGCCGTTGGCGAAACGGCCGCGCTTGGGATCGGTCGCACCCGTGCCCGACAGCGACCCGCCCAGGATCTCGCACATGAAGGCGAGCCCCGAGCCCTTGTGGTCGCCGAAAGCGCGGATGGCGCCGGTGCCCTTGCTGTGGTCGCGCGGGCCGGTCGGCGTGTAGTCGCCGTAGAGCAGATGCGGATCGGCGCTCGGCTTGCCGTCCGGACCGATCAGCGCCCCTTCCGGCAGCTTCTTGCCGCCCTGGCTCGTCACCAGGACCTTGCCCTCGGCCACGATCGAGGTGGCAAAGTCGAGGACCAGCGGATCCTCGCCGGGCCGGGGAACGCCGACGCAGTAGGGCGCCGTCGAGAAACGCCGCTCGACGCCGCCATAGGGCGCCACCAGGACGCTGCCCGACGCATTCACAAAATGCACCGAGACGAGGCCCGCTTCGGCCGCCATCTCGGCCCAGTCGCCAACCCTGCCGACATGACCCGCATTGCGCAGGGTCACGGCCGAGAGGCCGTTCTTCAGGCACTTGTCGATGCCGATCCGCACGGCCTGCGGTGTCACGGTCTGGCCGAAGCCATACTTGCCGTCGACAACGGCGATCACCGGCGTGTCGACCAGCACGTCGACCGTCACGTCGGCAATGACCGTGCCGCTCTTCTTCTGCGAAGCGTAGCGTGGGACGCGCACCACGCCGTGGCTGTCGTGGCCCGACAGGTTGGCGCTGACGAGGTACCGGCCGATGCGACCCCCCTCCTCCTTCGAACATCCCGCCGTGGCAAAGATGTCCGCGACGAAGGATTCGAGCTCCTTCGCCTTGATCGTCACGCTGCCCATGTCAGGACTTGCCGCGCTGCAGGCTCGCGACGTAGCCGCGGTTCCAGGTCGGGTTGATCATCACCTCGTTGATGACGATGTGCGGCGGCAGGCAGGCGATGTAGCGGATCAGGTCGCCGACATCCTCCGACTGCGCCATGCGCTTGCGCTCGGCCGGCGTGATCGGAATCGGCCGCTTGTCGAGGATCGGCGTCGCGACCTCGCCCGGGCAGACCACGCAGGAGCGGATGCCGTTGACGCACTCTTCCATGTTGATCGTGTGGCTCATAGCCACCACACCGTGCTTGGCCGCCGAATAGGCCGGACCCGACAGCAGGCTCGGCACCTTGCCGGCGACCGACGACGTATGGATCAGCACGCCGCCCTTGTTCTTGCGCATCAGCGGCAGCACCGCCGAGGTGCAGTAGAACGCGCTCGACAGGTTGCCGTGCACGACCTCGTCGACACCCTTGGGCGTCAGCTGCTTCCAGCTCCGCTTCTGGATGTTGAGGCCGGCATTGTTGACCAGGATGTCGATGCGCCGGTGCTTCTTGGCGATCGCCGCGACCGTCTTCTCGACCGCGGAGGCCTTCATCAGGTCCGCCGGCTTCACCTCGGCCTTGCCGCCCGCCTCGGCGATCATCGCCGCGGTCTCCTCGAGCGGCGCCCGGCGCCGGCCGGTCAGCACCACGGTCGCACCGTCCTTTGCGAGGGCCACTGCCGCCGCCTGGCCGATACCCGAACCAGCACCAGTCACCCAGGCCACTTTGCCCGTCAACGAACCCATGAAAATCTCCTCAACGCCAGAAAGCGGCGATTAAAGCACCTTGCCCGTGCTGTCGTCGATCAGGTGCATGTTGCTGAGGTCCGCCCTCAGCTTCATCTGCTGCGCCGCCTCGGCCCCCGCGTTGGGATTGACGCGGCCGCACATCTCCCGGCCATTCACCGTGAAGTAGACGAGCGTTTCCATGCCCATTGGCTCCACCACGTCGATTAGCATGTCGAAATCATGCTGGTTGGACTCGGTATGCGGCCTGGTCTCGGTGATGTGCTCGGGCCGGAGGCCCAGCATCAGGCTGGGCTTGCCGACATGGGCCGTGTAGCGGGCCGTGCGGTCGGCGGGCACCGGAAACGACAGGGTGTCGTTCAGGCGCACGCGCAGGGCGCCGGCCGCCTGCTCGAGCTGGCAGGAGATGAAATTCATGGCCGGAGAGCCGATGAAGCCTGCGACGAACTTGGTCGCCGGCGAGTGATAGAGATCGTTCGGCGAGCCGACCTGCTCGATCAGGCCGCCGTTCATCACCACCACGCGATCCGCCAGCGTCATCGCCTCGACCTGGTCGTGGGTGACGTAGACCGTCGTCGTGCGGACCTTCTGGTGCACCTTCTTGATCTCGGTGCGCATCTGCACGCGCAGCTTGGCGTCGAGATTGGACAGCGGCTCGTCGAACAGGAACACCTTGGGATCGCGCACGATGGCGCGGCCCATGGCGACGCGCTGGCGCTGGCCGCCGGAGAGCTGCTTGGGTTTGCGATCCAGAAGCTCGGTGATGTCGAGGATCTGCGCCGCCTGCTTGACCCGCTGGTCGATCACGTCCTTCGGCGTCTTCTTGAGCTTCAGGCCGAACGACATGTTCTCGTAGACGTTCATGTGCGGATAGAGCGCGTAGTTCTGGAACACCATGGCGATGTCCCGGTCCTTGGGCGGCACGTCGTTGACGACGTGGCCGCCGATCGCGATATCGCCGCCGCTGATCTCTTCCAGTCCCGCGATCATGCGGAGCGTGGTGCTCTTGCCGCAGCCCGACGGGCCGACCAGGACGATGAATTCCTTGTCGCTGATGTCGAGGTCGATGCCGCGGACGGCGAGGACTTCGTCGTACTTCTTGACGACCTTACGCAACGTTACCTGAGCCATGTGTCGACTATCCCTTTGTCGCGCCCGCGGTCAGACCCGCAATGTAGTAGTCCATGAGGAAGGCGTAGATGATGAGCGGCGGCGCGGCGCCCAGCAGCGCGCCGGTCATGATCTGCCCCCAGTTGAAGACGTCGCCCTTGATCAGCGTCGTGATGATGCCCACCGGCAGCACCAGCTCGCTGGTCGAGGTGGTGAAGGCCAGCGGGTAGAGGAACTGTGCCCAGGCCACGGTGAAGGTGAAGATCGTCGCCGCGATGATCCCGGGCAGGGCCACCGGAATGAAGATCTTGGTCAGGGTCTGCATCCAGGTGGCGCCGTCGATCAGCGCCGCCTCGTCCAGTTCCTTCGGGATCGACGCGAAGTAGCCGATCATGATCCAGGTAGCGAACGGCACGGTGAGCGTCGGGTAGAGGATGATCATCGTCCACCAGTGGTTCATCAGCTGGATGCCGAACGTCTCATTCACCCAGGCGAACATCTTGAACAGCGGGATGAACAGCAGCGTTTCCGGGATCAGGTAGGTGAGGAATACCCCGGTCGCCAAGGTGGCCGATCCCCAGAACTTCATGCGGGCGAGCGCGAAGGCGGCGATCACGCTGATCAACATGGTCAGGATGACGACGCAGATCGACACGATCGCCGAGTTCCGGAAGAAAACCAGGAACTGATTCTGCGAGAGCAGATCTATGTAGTTCTGCAGGGTCGGATTGCTGATGAACCACGGGTTCTTCGCGGCCGAGATCTCCGCACTGGTCTTCAGCGAGGTGATCAGCATGTAGATCGGCGGCATCAGGAAGAAGATGGCGAACAGCACGAGGAAGAAATAGGACCAGCGCAGCGCCCAGGTCCGGTCGCGGCTCATGCTGCCGTAGTTGGGCCGGGTCGACGCTCCGGTCGAGACTGCAGTGTTGGCCATCAGACTTCACTCCCACGCTTGGTGATGTCGCGCAGGATGAAGGTCGCGGCGACGGCCAGGATCGGCACCATGAACAGCGACACGGCGGCGCCGAGCGGAATGTCTCCGCCCTCGATGCCGACGCGGAACGCCCAGGTCCCGAAGATGTGGGTGCTGTTGAGCGGACCGCCCGCCGTCAGCACGCGCACGATGTCGAAGTTTGCGAAGGTCACGATCAGCGAGAACAGCGCCGTGATCGCGATGATGTTGCGCATCATCGGCAGGGTCACGTACCAGATGCGCTGCCACCAGGTGGCGCCGTCGATCGAGGCCGCCTCGTAGAGCTGCTCGGGCACGGACTTCAGCGCCGCGAGGTACATGATCATGAAGAACGGCGAGCCGATCCACACATTGACCAGGATGACCGAGAAGCGCGCCCAGCCGGCCTCGCCAGTCCAGGGAATGCCTTCGATGCCGAAAATCGCCAGGAGCCAGTTGAGGGCGCTGTAGGAGGGATCGAACAGCCACAGCCAGGCGAGCGTGCTCATGGCCGGCGGAATGACCCACGGCACCAGCAGCATGCCGCGCCACTTGCGCTGGCCCTTCGCGGGAATGTTGTGGACGAAGTGGGCGACCACGAAACCGATGATCGCCTTGAATATCACCGCCGTGATGGCGAAAAGGCAGGACTGGTAGACGACCAGCCAGAACGTGTCGCGGCCGAACAGGAACTCGAAGTTTCCAAAACCGACGAAGCGGGTCATGCCCTTGTTGAGGGTCGCGAGATAGACCGCGTAACCCGCCGGATAGGCGACCAGGATCGTGATCAGGAGGATCAGCGGCAACGCCATCAGGAAGGCGATGGTCGACTTGCGCTGCATGAGCTTGTGCAGGCTGCTGCGCTGCTGTGACGGATGCCCGGCCGGATTTCGGGCGGCGATGTCTGCCATCGGGTACTCCAAGCCCTGTCGGGCCATGCGGAAACGCCAGTTTGAAACAGGCTACGAGAACAATCTGGACCGTACCGCCGCGACGGACGCGGCGGGCTGTCCCGCCCATGGCAGGACCGCCCGCGCAACCTTCCCGAAACGGTCCTGCGGACCGATTCCGGAGCCGATCCCGGAACCGCCCACCGATCCCCGTTCGAGGGACCGGCGGGCGGCTTCGCATCAGTTGCGGCTGAAGCCCTCGAGCTCCTTGGCCGCCCAGTCTAGCGTCTTGTCCATGGCCTCGCCCTTGGCGTAGCGCACGACCATCTGGGTCTGGATGGCCTGGGTGTAGATCTGCTCCGCGATCTTGTGCGGCGCGGGCGCCGCAGCGATCGAGAGCGTCTGGTGGTTGTGCGGGTTCGGGTAGTGGTAGAGCGTGCCCTTGGGCGGCGACTCTTCCGCCCAGACCTTGAAGGTGGTGAGCTTCTCGAACGATGGTATGTCGTACCCTTGCGACGCGTTGGTCATCTTCTCGGCGGAACTGGCCTGCGAGAGGTAGGTGATCAGGCTCTTGGCCGCAGACTGGTTCTTGCTGAAGTTCCAGACGCCCCAGAAGAACGGCAGGTACGGCGCGTAGCGGCCCTTGGGCCCGACCGGGAAGCCGTGAGTCCAGAGCTGCTCGGCAATCTGCGGCGCATCGCGCTTGGCAACGGCCCAGGCGCTGGGCGGGTTCATGATCAGCGTGCCCTGGCCCGACACCAGGAACTTGTTGTTCGAGGCGTCATCCCACGACGGCACGTCGGCCGGCAGGAACTGCATCAGCTTCTTGTAGTAGTCGAGCACCTGGCGGACCTGGTCGTTCTTCACGACGATGTCGCCCTTGGCGTTGACGAGTTGGGCGCCGAAGGCATGGAAGAGCGCGCCGGCGGTGTCGACGCTGTCGGACGTCGTGCCGAGCCCCATGCCGAACGGGTTGCCGCCCTTCTGGCAGGCCTCGGCCGCCTTGACGAAGTTGTCGAGGTTCCAGGCGTCCGCCTTGGGCGCCTGTCCGACCGGATACATCGCCTGGATGTCGATGCCGGCATGCTTCTTCAGGAGATCGATCCGCGAGCATGGGCCCTTGATCTGGCTGCCCGAGGTGGCCGGCACGGCGAGCCACTTGCCGTTCACCTTGCCGAGATATTCGACGGTATCGTTGACCTTGCCGTTCTCCTTGATGAGCGGCTCCATGACGTCGTTCATCGGCACGAGCTGGTCGGCGTAGCGCGCGGGGAGCCAGGTCGAGAAGGCGAGCACGTCGTGGCCCGACTTTGCCTGCGATTCGGCGGCGGTGGTGAGCAGCAGCTTGTTGCCCTGCGAGGTGATGAAGTCCATCGAGACTTCGACCTTGTTCTTCTCGGCCCACTCCTTCACGAGAGCCTCGGTCGCCTTGTTGGCGCCCGGCACCCAGTGATCCCAGAAACCGACCGAAAGCTTGCCGGCGGCATTCGCGCTACGAACGAACGGCGCCGCCACGAGAGCCGCGGACGCCGCAGCGGTGCCGGCGACGAATCGACGACGATTGACCTTCATCGAGACCATGTTTCCTCCTCAGAGCCGATTTCGACCGGCAGATTGATCCCAGCCCGAGCTGACGCTTGGGGCATTGGCTCTCAAACGGAGCCTTGGGACGATGCTATGCACAAGACACCGGGCAAGCAATGCATTTTGACATGGGATTCGCATTCGAAGGGAATTTGACAGGCTGCAGCGAGACTTGGATGCTCCGCCGCCCAGAGCCGGAATGGGACCTGCAATTCATGCGAGAACGTTCTGTGAGTTGCGTCCTGATCGAGCTCCACCGCCGGATCTACCGGCACCAGATCTGAAAGAAGCGTCCGCCTCCTCATGAATACCGTTCCGATCACCAATCCCTGGCTCGCCGCCGTCGCCCCCTCGCCCATCGGCGAGACCAAGCGCTGGGTGCTGGGACGCACCTTTCCCGCCGACCGGCCGCTGATCGACCTCAGCCAGGCGGTGCCGGGCTATCCACCGGCACTCGAACTGCGCAAGCATCTGGGAGAGCTGTTGCTCGATCCCACGATGCACGGCTACACGCCGATCCTCGGCCTGCCGGTACTGCGCGAGGCCTATGCAGCACATCTCTCCGGCTTTTATGGCGCGCCGATCACGCCTGCGGAGGTCGGCATCACGTCGGGATGCAACCAGGCCTTCTGCCTCGCCCTGATGAGCATCGCCAAGGCGGGCGACCAGGTGATCCTGCCGCGGCCACACTACTTCAATCACGACATGTGGATGCGGATGCAGGGCGTCGAGCCGGTGTCGCTCGACTTCCGGCCGGGCTCCGGCGCCGTGCCGAGCGCGGAGGATGCGGAGAAGCTGATCGGCCCCCGTACCCGCGCGATCATCCTGATCTCGCCCAACAATCCGACGGGTGCGGTCTACCCGCCCGAAACGATCCACGCCTTCTACGAGCTCGCGAAGAAGCACGGGATCGCCCTGCTGCTCGACGAGACCTACAAGGATTTCCTCCCCGAGGGCGAGCGCCCGCACGACCTCTTCAGCCGGCCCGACTGGCGCGGCACGCTGGTGCACCTCTACAGCTTCTCCAAGGTCTTCGCGCTGACCGGCTATCGCGTCGGCGCCGTCACTGCGGGCACCGCGCTGATGGCGGAGATCGAAAAGGCAATGGACTGCGTCTCCATCTGCCCGCCGCGGCTTGGCCAGGAGGCTGCGCTCTACGGCCTGCGCAACCTGCTGCCATGGGCGCGGAACAACACCGCCGGCCTCAAGGCGCGGGCCGACCTGCTGGGCCAGGGCCTCGAACGCTCCAACCGCTGGCGCCTTGTCAGCATCGGCGCCTACTTCGCCTATGTGGAGCATCCCTTCGCCGGCGTGGCCTCCACGGAAGTCTCCAGGCGCATGGCCGACGAGGAGAACCTGCTCACCATCCCCGGCGACATGTTCGGCGCAGGCCAGGAACGCTTCATCCGCCTCGCCTTCGCCAACGTCACCGACGACAAGATCCCGACGGTGCTGGAGCGACTGGAACGGTTCGGGGTCTAGCCAGGGCGCCGAGCGTCATGGCTTCCGCGGGACCTTGTCCAACGTCTTGCCCCTCTACCGCAGCCCGACAAGCCCCGCTCTGCCGCCAGCCGGCCCGACGTCGACAAAGGGCACGCCCGACACGTGCCTCAGCTTGAAGTCGGACAGTGCTGTGGGTTCAAGTGGCTTGCGGCCAAGCTCGCGGACGCCCCCCTTGAACGACAGGAAGCGCAGGTATTTCCGGTCTTTCGTCGGGACCGCCAGATCGGCGACACCGTCGCCATCGAAGTCCGCGACCGCTGAAAGTCCGAGCTGCGGCGATCCGATCACATGATTGGATGTGTCCGGCATGCTCGCGATCTCGACCAACCGGCCCGAGCGCAACGTCCAGATCCGCAGCAAACCGAGCACATGTGGCATTTGCACGTAATACCAAGCGACAGAACTCATGACAGTTCAGCCCATCGCCGGCTTGTGATGGATGCGATCCTTTGCGGTGTGGCGAGAAGGTCAGTCCAAGCCTTGCAGCAGGCATCGACGATGGCGTCGTAGGT
>JBILYJ010000595.1:0-3200 GCA_044377795.1 Reyranella sp.
GGGCACCTGCTGAAGGACGTGACCTTTGCTAAGACGGCCCACGAGGCGGCGGCCGGGGCCGACGTGCTGGTGGTGATCACCGAATGGCACGAGTTCCGCGGGCTCGACCCGCGCCGCCTCAAGGCGACGATGCGCCAGCCGCGCATCGTCGACCTGCGAAACATCTTCGACCCCGGGGAAATGCGATCCCTCGGTTTTGCCTACGAAGGCGTCGGCCGCCCCGGTCCGCGCTCCTAAAACGTCCCCAAGATCCCTCTTCCGGAGTTCATTGCATGAGCCAGACGGCGCACAAGTTCGATCCGAGCATCCTGCGCGAGTACGACATCCGCGGCATCGTGGGCGGGACCGTGCACGCCGCGGATGCGCGGGCCATCGGTCGCACACTGGGCACGCTGGTGCGACGCAAGGGCGGCAAGCGCGTCGCGCTGGGGTACGATGGCCGGCTGAGTTCTCCGGAACTCTCGGCCGCCTGCATCGAGGGACTGACTGCGGCCGGGATCGACGTGATCGACATCGGCCTCGCGGCGACTCCGATGCTCTACTTCGCGGTCTATCACTTCGAGGCCGACGGCGGCATCCAGATCACCGGATCGCACAATCCGCCGGACTACAACGGCTTCAAGATGATGATGGGCAAGAAGTCGTTCTTCGGCGCCGACATCCAGACGCTGGGGGCGATGGCCGCCAAGGGCGACTGGGAGACGGGTCAGGGCAAGGTCGAGAAGCGACCCGTCCTCGCCGACTATGCCGCGCGCCTGCTGCGGGACGTGAAGCCCGGCAAGAAGCTCAGGGTTGCCTGGGACACCGGCAACGGCGCCGTCGGCGTCTCGATCCGCGCGGTTGTCGGCAAGCTCGAGGGCGAGCACTTCGTTCTCAACGAGAAAGTCGACGGTACCTTCCCGGCGCATCATCCCGATCCGACCGTGCCCAAGAACCTCGAGCAGCTCATCGCCGAGGTGAAGAAGCAGGGCTGCGATCTGGGAATCGCCTTCGATGGCGACGGCGACCGGATCGGCGCCGTAGACGGCAAGGGGCGTATCCTGTGGGGCGACCAGCTTCTGGTCCTTTGGTCACGCGACGTGTTGAAGAACCATCCCGGCGCCACCATCATCGCCGACGTGAAGGCGAGCCAGGTCCTGTTCGACGAGATTGCCAAGGCCGGCGGCAAGCCGATGATGTTCAAGACCGGCCATTCGCTGATCAAGAGCAAGATGGCCGAGATCGGCTCGCCGCTCGCCGGCGAGATGAGCGGCCACGTTTTCTTCGCCGACACCTTCTACGGCTTCGACGATGCGCTCTATTGCGGTCTGCGCCTGCTCAACATCGTGGCCAACGCCAAGGAGAGCCTGGCGGAGATGCGCGACGGGCTGCCCCAGCCGGTCAACACGCCGGAGCTGCGCTTCGACTGCCCGGACGACCAGAAGTTCGGCGTCGTCGAGAAGGTCAAGGCGCGGCTGCAGAAGGACGGCGCCAAATTCTCCGACATCGACGGCGTGAGGGTCAGCACCAAGGACGGTTGGTGGCTCCTGCGAGCCTCCAACACCCAGCCTGTGCTGGTGGCGCGCTGCGAGGCGGCCGACGATGCCGGTCTCGAGCGGTTGATGGCTGACCTCAAGGGCGCCCTGGCGGCCTGCGGCGTGGAGCTTCCGGACGACGCCTCGTCCGGCCATCACTGATGCGCTTCTTCTTCTACGGCACGTTGCTCGATCGCGACGTGACGGCAATCGTCCTGCGACGGCGGCTGCCGCCGCAGGCCTATACCGAAGCAGTCCTGCCGGGACATACGCGGCGGCGGGTGCAGGGCGCGACCTATCCCATCGTCATCGCCGATCCGTGCGGTGAGGTGCCGGGCGCGATCGTGGGCGGTCTCAGCGCCCGTGACGTCGCCCACCTCGCAGCCTACGAGGGACCGGGCTATCGTGTCGTGCCGCTCAGGGTGAAGATCCAGGGCCGGATGACCGAGGTGTCGGTTTTCGAACCCATCCAGTCTCGGCTGAAGCCCAGCCGGGAATTGTGGGACCTGACGCTCTGGCAGCGTCGTCACAAACGATCGTTTGTGGACAGGCTCAGGCGAGCCCTCAGCGTGCACCCGGCGTATTCCAGGCCGTGACCTGGAGCGCCGAGCAATAGACTTTCCGCTTTTCGAGGCGCTTGCAGCCTTCGACGGCCTGTTCCTGCGACAGGTTGATCAGCCGTGCGCGATGGAAGACCCGGTTGGCCATCTGCACCTCGTCGACGATCGCCGACGCCGAGCGCGCGTTGGGTAGGGCCGCGGTCGCGCGCTCGAGGGCGGCCTGGGCGGCCTGCGGTTCACTGAACGAGCCCACCTGAATCACCCAGCTGCCGAGAGCGGGTATGTCCGAAGCGACGGGTGGCGCGGTCGCAGGCGCCGCAGCCGCTGGAGCCGCAGCAAATGCCGCCGTGGTCGCGGGTTTCGCCGGAGCGGGCGCCACGAAGCCCGCGAATTTCGGACTCACCTGCTGCTGTTGTCCTGGCTGCGCCTGTGCCGCCGCCGGTGGCCGATAGGCTTCGGCGAAGCTGGCGCCGGGATCGAACTGGGCCGCGGTGTAACGCGCCGACGCGGGCTTGCGCACCGATGTCCAGGGCGAGAGCTGCATGGCCGACGCAAGCGTGAAGCCGCGATCCATCAGGGCAGCCATCGTGCGGTCTCGCTGGGCGGCGCTGGTGCCGCCCATGACGACGCCGATCAGGCGGCGGTTGTCGCGCACCGCCGACATCACGAGATTGAAGCCCGAGGCGTTCGTGTAGCCGGTCTTCAGCCCGTCGGCGCCGTCGTAGTTGCCGAGCATGCGATTGTGGTTTTCGAGGGTACGCCCGCGGTAGGCATAGCTCTGCACCGAGAAGATCGCGTAGTAGTGCGGGTAGTCGCGCAGCAGCGCGTTGGCGAGCTTCGCGAGGTCGCGGGCCGTGGTGACCTGCTCGCTGTTCGGCAGGCCCGATGCGTTGCGGAACACCGTCGAGGTCATGCCGAGCTGGCGAGCCTTTTGCGTCATCAGGCGGGCGAAGGCCTCCTCGCTGCCGGCAAGCCCCTCGGCCAGCAGCACGGCTGCGTCATTGGCGGAGCGCGTGATCAGCGCCATCGTGGCATCGCGCACGTTGACGGTCCCACCCGGGGTCATTCCCATCTTGGTGGGCGGCGCATTCAGGGCATTGACCGACACCGGAAGTCCGTCGCCAAG